>JAFNGF010000374.1 GCA_017885385.1 Planctomycetota bacterium | reverse complement strand
TCAGTATAGCCGCAGCGATGTATCAAATTCCGCGTGTTGCACGTTTACGCGGCATACCCCAGGAAAAGATTGCTGAAATCGTCAGGGAAAACACCCAGGGCCGTTTACTGGGAATAATCGGCGAGCCGGTTGTTAATGTGTTGCAGTTGAACATAGCTTTGGATAAGTACAAAAGATGAGGTATAATTCCGCAAATGGATGACCGCCCCGACCCTGACAAACTGTTAAAGCAGATTCAGGCAGAAGACTCGAAAAGAGGAAAGCTGAAAGTTTTTTTCGGTGCTGTTGCCGGTGTCGGAAAAACATACGCCATGCTTGAACACGCCCGCCTGCGCAAAAAAGAAGGCGTTGACGTCGCTGTTGGAATCGTTGAAACTCATAAGCGTCCGGAAACAGAAATTCTGCTTGAAGGATTGGAGATAATTCCTCTCAAAACCGTTTCTTACAAGGGTGTTGAATTAAAAGAATTTGATTTGGAGGCGGCCCTGGCGAGGCGCCCTGCCCTTATTTTAGTGGATGAGCTTGCTCATTCCAACGCGCCGGGGTCCCGTCACGCAAAACGATGGGAGGATGTTGAGGAATTGCTTGATGTCGGTGTCAATGTTTACACAACGCTTAATGTGCAGCACTGCGAGAGCGTCAATGACGTTGTGGCGCAGATTACCAAAGTTATTGTCCGTGAGACGGTGCCGGATACTTTTGTCGAAAAAGCGGATGAAATAGAGCTTATCGACATACCTACCGAAGAGTTGTTAAAGCGGCTCAGGGAAGGAAAAGTTTACTTGGGAGAGCAGGCCGAATTGGCCACTCAGAATTTCTTCCGTTTTGGCAATCTCATTGCCCTGCGTCAATTGGCCCTGAAATATACAACACGAAGCGTTGACACTATGTTGCGCCATTTTAAGGATATCCATGCGATATCAACGGTCTGGAAAGTGGGAGAGCACTTTTTGGTATGTATAAGCTCGAATCCGAGAGCTATAAAAATTATTCGTGCTGCCAAGCAAATTGCTTCTGATTTGGGGGCTCAGTGGACGGTGGCCCATATCGAGGAGGATTTTGCTTTTGGGCAGAAAGCCGAGGACAAGGGGCGTGTCGCTGAAATGCTGCACTTTGCGGAAAAAATGGGAGCCAGTACTGTAACTTTAAGCGGAGAAGACATCGCCGAAACTTTGATCTCTTACGCACGGTCAAAAAACATATCCAGAATTATCATAGGCAAGCCCGACAAACCCAGATTGCGAGAGATGTTGTTTGGTTCATTCATCGACAAGCTGGCCCGTAAATGCGGCGAGATTGATTTGTATCTTATTAGCGGGGAGGCCGAAGAGGAATCACCCAAAACGCAGTATGTGACGACGAAAACTTTTTCCTGGAAAGGCGTCTTATGGGCTGTTTTTATAATCGGCCTTTGCACTGCTGCTGACAACCTGCTGTTTTCGTATTTGGCCCTTGCAAATCTCATTATGGTTTATCTTCTGGGCGTTGCGTGGCTCGCATTTCGATATGGGCGGCGCGTTTCGATCATAGGAACGCTCTTAAGTGTTGCTTGCTTTGACTTCTTTTTTATACCGCCGTTTTACTCCTTTTCAGTCATGGACAGAGAGCACCTTGTCACTTTTGGCGTTATGTTAATAGTAGGCCTGATTATTGGGAGTTTGACGGGCCGCCTCCGTCGGCAGACCATCGGCTTGCGTTTGCGCGAGGAAAGAACGCAGGTTCTTTATTCCTTAAGCCGCGACCTTGTCAAATCATCACGCCCTGACGAGCTTTTTCAAATTTTGCTTTCTCATATACAGGACTTCTTCAAATGCCCGGCTGTTATTTTCGTAACTGATTCAGCAAATAAAGCTCTTACTATTTTTACGGCCATATCACGCGGGAGGGAATTGGCTTCTAAAGAGCACGCAGTGGCAGGCTGGGTGTATGAACATCGTAAAATTGCGGGGAAAGGAACGGATACATTCTCCGGTTCGGAAGGATTATATGTGCCGTTAACCGGCTCTCAAGAAATTGTGGGAGTGCTTGGCGTTTTTCCGAGCGACGAAAAACAACTCCTGGGTCCGGACAACTTTCACATCCTGGAAATGTTTGTTTCGCAGACCGCGCTGGCCGTTGAAGGTGCTCGGCTTGCTGAAGCCAATATAAAAGCTGAGGCGGAGCTGGGCAAAACGCGTGTTCGCAACATGGTTCTTGATACTGCAACGTATGATGTTAGGGGTGCGCTTGATGCAATTTCAAAAGCTGCATCAGAACTGTTAAGGCAGGAGATAGTAGTTGATGAGGCGAAAAGAAACAGCTTAATAAAAGAAATAGTTGAGCAGGCGGAACAACTTGACAATTTAACGGTTGAGCTGCCGAAAATTATTGACGAATTGAAACAAATCTGAAATGAGGGGGTAAATCCGCTGCATCTAAAAGCGATAACAATACTTTTTGTCGGCATTGTGGTGATGCAGATTGCCAATATCTTTGCCTGCCGAAGCGAGAAATATTCGGCTTTCAAAATAGGATTTTTCAATAATAAACTCATCCTCTGGGGCATCGTTTTCGAGCTGATTTTTGCCTCGCTTCTTGTTTACGTCCCGTTCTTCCAGAGGATATTTAACACTATCGCTCTCGACTGTAAGGACTGGGCAATACTTGTCGTTTTCATGATAATCATCTTCTTCCTCGAAGAATTACGAAAGAAAATCTGGAAAACCATCCCCCCTTGCTCATCACCCAAAATCTGCTAATCCCAGTGTAAAGAGGCGAGGACGATTGAGCGAATATACAAAAGTTAAGGTGAGGTTATGAAGGTGACTGATTAAGAGGATGTTTTTGTGGGGTGACCTGACTTCAATACCCGCAATGCAAGGCCCGAACACCTCCGCGTGAACACAGACCCTGAGGCCGCGCGCGTCATACGGTCAATTTTCAATTGTCAATTTTCAATTGTCAGTTTATAGTTGGTTATGCTGATGGAGCTGAAGAACATCCTGATAATTAAGCCCAGCTCTCTGGGTGACATAGTTTTGGCCTTGCCGGCACTTTCTGCCTTGCGGAAGAATTTTCCTGATGCCAGGATAAGCTGGCTTATCCGTCCGGAATTTGCACCGCTTCTCGAGAATCATCCTTACCTGACCGAGACCATCCTTTTCGATCGTAAGCTGCTGGCAAAGGCGTGGTTCCATCCCGGGGCATTTTGCTCGCTCATATCGCTTATCCGCCGACTACGCCGCAATAAATTTGATGCTGTGTTCGACTTCCAGGGCCTTTTGCGAACGGCGGCTTTAGCGTGGCTGTCAGGCTGCAAAAATCGCTTCGGAATGGCAAACGCCAGAGAGCTCGCCCACCTCTTTTACACACATAAAGTCGAGCAAGGCCAGGATTGCGTTCACCTGGTTGACTATTATCTAAAGATTGTCCGGACGGCGGGGGCGTCGGACCTCAGCGTGGAATTTGTACTGTCTCAAGATTCTGGTGCTGCCGTTTCGGTCGGGACGCTGCTGACAGAGCTCGATGTTGAGCCTGACAAATATGTAGTTTTTGTGCCGGGTTCTACCGACCCNNCGGGCGGCACATCGGAAGGAGGTTTTATCGAAAGCTTGAAGAGCTTGGCTCACGTCCCCGTGGCGAACTTTGCCGGGCGAACTTCGCTCGGCGAGCTGATAGCGCTGCTGAGAGCGGCCAGATTGGTGGTGAGCAATGACACCGGCCCTGGGCACATCGCGGCTGCTCTGGGCACGCCTTTGGTATTGATGTACAGTTGGTCGAACCCCGCCAGGATAGCTCCATACGGCAGACCCGAATGTATGATTGCCCGCGAACCTTACGGAAGAGGACTTGACATAAAGAGCACCGACCCAAGACACAATGTTCGCAACATAACCGTCGACGAGGTCTACCAGAAGGTCTGCGAGCAGATTCGCCGCTCGTCGCTCGTCGCTCGTGACTAGTGATCTGATATGCGGGATACGGACGACGAATCACGAACCACGAACCACGGAAGCGCAGCGCTTACACAAGTCGTGATACTCGCTGTCGGCGCCCACGCTTGGCCAGTAGTTCCAGCAGCGCTGGCATTTATTATGGCTGCTTTTCTCGGCTGCTACTGTCGTCTTGTCGTTGCCTCTCTGCAGCTTCACCTCACTGACAATACAGAGGGCTGCAAATTGTTCCACGCCGAATTCATCCAGCAGGGCCGCATCTTGGTCGTTGCAGTAGATAGTCACGCAGGCTTCCTGGTTGCTGGCAATTTTTTTGTCGCGCCTCAAGCCTTCCAGTACCCGCAGCACTTCATCGCGCAGGGCCATCAACTTCTGCCATCTCGGTTCAGCCGTTTGCCAATCAATTGAGTCATCGACCTTTGGCATCTGTGCCAGGTGGATGCTTTCGGTTTGCTGGGATCTGAATTTCATCGCCGCCCAGGCCTCTTCTGCGGTGTGAGCCAGAATAGGTGCAAGCAGCCGAATCAGGCGGTCCAGTATCGTGTGAATTGCGGTCTGGGCGCTTCGCCGGCTCGCGCTGTCTGCGGCGTCACAGTAGAGTCTATCCTTCAGCAAGTCCAGATAAATGCTGCTCATCTCGACCACGCAAAAATTGTAGAGCAGCGAAAAAACCCGGTGGAAGACAAAGTTATCGTAGGCGTCGGTGACATTGGCAATGAGCTTTTGTAGTTGCTGCATCGCCCAT
>JAFNGF010000373.1 GCA_017885385.1 Planctomycetota bacterium | reverse complement strand
TTGAATCCGCCTTCCGTTCCGATATGTGTATGCGGCTCTACGATGCCCGGCGTGACCCATCTATCCGATGCGTCAATCAGGGTATATCCTTGCGGTATCGCAATGCTTGATGCAGTTCCAATCGCCTCAATCTTTCCGTTGCTGACCAAAATAACGCCGTTATTGATAACATTTTTGTCGGCGGTAAATTCTTCGCCTGGCGCCATGGTGACAATCTTGCCAGCCTTGATGGCATATTTTCCTGCTGCCGGGTCATCTTGTGCAGATAATGAGCCAACAGCTAAAACAACCAGAACCACAGACACCATTAAGATTGCACCCTTCATTTCGGCTTCCTATACGCAATTTTGCCGTTGACAAAAACCATATCCACAGGGATCGTCGGATCAAGCAGACTGCCGCCTTTAATAATCAGGTCAGCGTCCTTGCCGACTTCGATGCTGCCGACGCGATTCTCGATTCCTATAGCGCGGGCGGCATTGATGGTTACGGCCTCCAGCGCAACTTTTTCATCCAAACCCAGCCGGACTGCCATCGCCGCCTCAAAGAAAAGCTCATCCTGCTCCGGCCCCCCGGCATCGGTATTGATAGAAAGACTTTTCACGCCGGCAGATGCGTACTCCGCAGCCATGCCGTAAACCTTGTTGTCCTGAGAGAACTCGAAGTCGTAGTGACACGGTCCAAGGTTGACGTGTACCGGCCGCTTTGCCATTTCCTTTGCGGCTTTGTAGCCGTCGAAACATCCGTGCGAAACAATGGTCCACAGATGGAATTCGTCGCAGAAGATTCGTGCGGTCGCCATAACGTCACGCGCACCGGCGGTGTGCACCAGGGTTGGAATGGCTCCTTCAAACGCACATCTTGCCTGTTCGAGCTCGGGCTGTTCCTTTGGGCGCTGCGGCCGCTGCCCTTTTTGATAGGCCTGCCACGCCAGAGTATATTGTTTTGCTTTTTGGAGAAAGTCCCGCAGCATCCACGACATTCCCATTCTCGTACGTCCCAGGTCGCCGCCTCGCCGCTCCGGATTATAGGCTTGCGCGATTTTCATGGAGCCAAGCTCGCGGATTAGCATCTGGTCTACTGTTTTGCCATACGGCTTAAATAGAACCCCAAAACCTGCCAGATTCGTCCCACTGCCTGGAATAGTGTGAATCGTGGTCACGCCGGCGGCAACGGCACATTTGAGCTCCCACGCCTCCGGATTAATGTTATCCATTGCGCGAAGCTCCGGATTGATGGGCGTCACCATATCGTTGAATCCGCCCTCTGTCCCGATATGCGAGTGAATCTCCACCATGCCCGGCATAACCCACTTATCTGAGGCGTCGATGACGGTATAACCCTTCGGAATCGCAATCTCAGCCGCAGTCCCGACCGCTTTGATAACTTTGTCTTCGACCAGCAAAATTCCGTGGTTAATTGTGCCTTGTGTGACGGTCAAGATTTTGCCCGCCTTGATAGCGTACCCTTCGACTCCACTCGGCGCAGGCTCTGTCGGCGAAGTAGAAGGTGATGGTGGGGCAAGCCCCACCCTACTAAGCACGCATACTATAAAAATGCCAAGCCGTAGGGTGGGCCTTAGCCCACCAAGAAGATGATGGTGGGGCGTCCATTCTCCGTAGCCCCACCCTATGTCATTGAAGGGCCTCATTTGTTTAGGTCCCGCAGAATTCATTCCTGACGCTCAAAAACAACACGCCCATTCACAAGAACTTTTTCCACACGGCTTGCAAAGTCAAACGGTTCGCCGGATAGAATGACCAAATCCGCGTCCTTGCCCACGTCGATGCTTCCGATTCTATCGTCCAGATGCAAAAGCTCGGCTGGATAGCTGGTGACGGCTCTAAACGCCTTATCTTGGTCCATTCCGTATCGCACGGCGTAGGCGGCGTTCATCAGTAAGTATTGCGCCGCCGAGCTTGCGCTGGAGTGTAATGCAACACGGAGCCCTTGTCGACTAAGAAGGTCGGCATTATTGATTGGCTTGCCTTTCTCGTAGATGAGCACATTGGGGCCGACCGCAACACCCACATCGTATTTTTTTAGCTCAGGCACAATGCGGTAGCTGTCTTGACCGCCCAAGATGACGATGTCCAGGTTATATTCGTCCCTAAAGACCTTTAGCGCTGCCCGGATCTCATCGGCGCGATCGGCTTGGACAAGGGCCGGCATTTCGCGCTTAAACAATCCTCGCAGCGGCTCAAGATTTACATCACGCGACGGCCGGTTAGACTCTTTGACGAGGCCTTCTTTATCGGTGCTCTTGCGGTGCTCGTACTCTGTCCGCTTGGCTTCGTATTCATCCCACTTTTGGGCGTACTCTTTGGCTCGTTTGAGCAGCTCACGAGCTTCCCAGATGCGCGCCGGTCTTGCCATCTCGCCAAGCATCGAGAACTTTATGGCTGCATACTCTTTGACAATCATCTGGCCAATTGTGTCGCCTGCCAATTTAATTAGTGCGGCGTTGCCGCTGACCAGCCCACGTGTTTGCGGAGCAAGCAGCACCGATGTCACGCCACAGCTTAGAACCTCCCGAAATGCCGGGTCGTTGGGGTCAATTGCGTTGGCAATGCTGACCAATCGCAGCGCGGGCGAATCCGGCCCGGCGGCAGGTGCAGAAGGCTCCAATCGGATAGGCTCACTTTCCCAGTGAAGCCCCAGGTGAGAGTGTATGTCAATTAGGCCGGGAATGACAACGCTCTTGCCGGCATCGATAACACGCGCCTGCTGCGAAATCGGTTTTGGCTGACCCACATAGGCGATTTTCGAGCCTTTAATAAGAATAAGCCCATCGTTAATTTGGCCTCGGCTGGCGGTAAAGATTTTTCCCACCCGAATGGCAACAACTGGTTCCTCAGGAGCCGGCTTTTTGCTTTCTTCTGCCGGGCGAGTATAGACAATCTTGCCGTTGATAAATGTCCTATCCACCACAGACTCAAGATTGAACGGTTCGCCGGTCAGAATGACAAGGTCTGCATCTTTACCTTTCTCTATGCTTCCAACTCGCTCGGCAACGCCCAGAATCTCAGCGGGCGTAATTGTAATAGCGGCAAGAGCTGTCTGCGGCGACAATCCCTGATTGACGGCATAGCCGGCAATAAACGCAAGGTCGGCAACGGTCTGGTCGGTCGCGGCAGCGAGGGCAAATTTGACGCCGGCCTTTGCAAGAATCGCTGCATTAGCAGGGTTGACGCGCCCCAGCGCAACATCCCGGTCGTAGTCTTTTGTTTGCAGCTGGCCAGGTTCAATAACGCCGCTTATAACAGCCGGTGCGCCACATTCTTTAACCTCGTCCACAACTTTGTACGCTTCGGTAGCGCCTTCAAGAACAAGTCTCAGGTTGAACTCTTGGGCCAAGCGAATAGCGCTGCCGATATCCTGTGCGGTCTGGCAGTTAATCCGGACGGGTAGTTTAGCCTCCAGCGCGGGCAATAACGCCTCTATCTTTGGGTCGATTTGCTCGGGTCGCTGCTTTTGATACTGCTTTGCCTGCGTAAAAAGCTGCCGCAATAGTGCAAGCTCTGCCATTCGGGTCGTGGGCAGCTGCTTTTCCACCGGCAGAATAGGCGCGTTCGGACCGGGCGGGATAGGCGGCTTGAAAATCTCCGGCGGACTCTTGGGCAATTCGCCAAGAGTGATGCGCAGTGCCGCTGCGTCTGTGAGCACACGCTCGGAAACAGAATCACCTGCAAGCTTGACGACCGCGCCTAATCCGCTTATCAGCCGTCTCTGGCCGGGCGAAATATAAACCGTCGTCACACCGCCCGCCAGCATTCGCCGGTAATCGGCAAAGAAGTCAAAGGCGTCTTTGGCGCGAATGGCCGGCGTCACCGATTCCTCATCATCCCGCGCCTTTTCCGCCAGGGTCGTAAAGGCATCAATTAGGCCGGGAATAACCACCTTATCCGTCGCATCAATAATTTCTGCGCCTTGCGGTATTTCGACTTCCTTGCCCACAGCCTCGATTTTGCCACCGCGAATCAGCACGACTCCATTTTCAATCTGTGGGGAAGTCACGGGAATAATGATGCCGGCCTTGATCGCCACTACCCTTTGGCTTTGCTCAGGGCTGGCGCCGCTTTGCTCCGCGGCGCCGGCCGGCACGATCAACACGGTGGTAAGGACGCCGATCAAAATGCTACAAAAAAGATGTCTTGCCCATTCATTCATATATGAGGCTCACGCGGTAGGGTGTGCTTTGCAGACCATCAAAGGATGGTTGCCGGAGCCTACCCTACATGTTGTCATTAATCTGTGTTCTTATCTTGCGACGTTTGCTGCCCTTCTTCGGGCTTAGGCTTTTCCAGGAGCTTTTTTAGACGCAGGTCTTTGGCCTTTTCGTAGACAATCTCGCCGCCGATCATCACCTTGTCGACCCACGTTTGCGCATCCAGCGGGTCACCGGTCAAAAAGATTAGGCTTGCTTCTTTTCCGCTCTCGATGCTGCCGAATCGGTTATCTATGCCGATAAACTGCGCTGGATAAAGGGTGATAGATTTGAGGGCCTCGGCTCGGTCCACGCCGTACCTGACTGCGGTCGCCGCCTGGTACCAAAGGTATCGTCTGCCATACTCGGAGGTATCTGTTTGAAAAGCAAACTTTACGCCCGCTTTATAGAAAATCGCGGGGGCGACCTTCATCTCTTCGGCGTTCGTCTGCTGATTCGTCTCCCAAACTACCAACTGTGGATCGAGAATTACGGGCATTTTTTTCTTACTGATAAGGTCAGCCGCCTTATAGCCATCAGTGCCCAGAACGAGGGCCGTGTTGAAATTGTGCGTTTCCTGGATCTCAATCGCCTTGGGCACGTCAGCCGCTATGCCGCAATAGATAAATGCCGCCAGTTTTCCATTCAATAGATCGATCATCGGCTGCTTACGCGCGTCAATCTCCTCGTCAAAGGGCTTTTCTTGCTCTTTGGCATCTTTCTTACGCTGTTCGTACTGCTCCAGATAATCTTTCAGCTCGGCCATATAGCGTCTGAAACGCTGCATGTGCCCCATCCTGCTGATGTTTCCGGTTGCTTGATAGGAGTACCCCCCGTCAGTATACCGTAAGGTCTGTTGAACGGGCGGGGCAAGCGAAATTTTCAAACCTGTATAACGTTTGATGAGCATCGCCTCTACGGTCCGGCCGTATGGTTTGACGACTGTGCCTGTCCCACCTAACAGCGTGTTATTGCCTGGAAGCACGAGCATCGCCACCACGCCATCCCGCAGCGAATCCTCAAAAAAAGGATTCACCGGATCTATCGAGTCGAAGGTCGAGAGAAAAGGCACTTCGGGCACGTTTTCATTGGGTGCATCCAGGCCGTTTGAGGTGTGCGCCAGCACAAAGCCGGGCATAACGACCCTGTCCTTTGCTTCAATGACTTCGGCGTCCCAGGGAATTTCGACGTTCTTGTCGACGGCTTTGATAATTCCGTCTTCGACCAGGATCACGCCATCCTGTATTTCCGGCCCGGCTATGGTAATGATTTTGCCGGCCTTGATGGCGAGCTTTTTCCGCACGGGGGCCGCGTATCCTAAAGCACCCACCATGCACACAATCAATGTCACGCAGACAAAGGCCGCACAAGACCTGAATCTCATAATTGGTTTTCTCCCTTAGCCTCGGCCCCAGCGGTCGAGGCACCCCCGCCGCTGGGGCGGGGGCTAATCTTGAAAGACCGTCTGGCCATTCAGGATAACACGTTTGATCCGCGAGGTTGCGGCCAAAGGGTTACCGCTCAGAATTAAGATATCCGCATCCTTACCTTTTTCCAGGCTGCCCACTCGGTCGGCAACGCCCAGGATTTCAGCAGGCGTCAGAGTAATGGATTTTAGCGCTTCGGCAGGCGCCATCCCATGCCGGACGGCAAATGCCGCCGCGGTCAATAGGTCGATAGATTCATCTTGGGTTGCCGCAAGGCGGGGGCCTTCTTGCGCATTGGATGCAATGGCCACCCTGACACCGGCTTTAGCCAAGATGCCCGCATTATTCCAGCTGACTTCCCGCCCCTCATCGTACTGGCTGGAAGTTCTGGGATAGTAGTAAAAAGGTCCCAGCACGACCGGAGCATTCTTCTTGGCTATCTCCTCCGCGACCTTATAGCCTTCCGTGCATTCATCCAGGATCAGGCTCAATCCATATTCATTTGCAATTCGCAGCGCCGTGCGTATGTCGATTGCTCGCCGAACAGCGACACGAATGGGAATTTTGCCCTGCAATGCGGCGGCAACAACTTCCATATCCGGATCTTCTTTTTCGTGGGATGCAATATATTGCCTGGCATCGAAAAAGCTTTTGCGAAGCATCAAGGCGACCGCCATAGTCGTGGTCGGACGCCGGTAATAAAAGTTTGTTGGCGGCTCGAACCAGGGAATGCGGTTGCCTTGGGTCGAGTCCGAACCCATGACGATTTTTAACGCTGCATCGTCTTTGATTACCATTTCAGCGGCAGTCTTGCCCACCGGCTTTATTATTACTCCCAGGCCCGCAATAAGATTTGCGCCGCCGGGAGCAATATACAGCGTTGTGCATCCGGTTTGGACAATCCGTTTGAGCACCTTGCTCTTTGGGTCGAGCGCGGTGGAAATCCGAAGCGCGGCAGTTATCTCGCCGGACTGCTCGTTCAGATCGCCGCGAACGGGCGGCAGAGCGCCGGCATCGACAAGGCCGGGCATGACAACCGAGTCGCTCGCGTCGATGACGGAGGCGTCCTGCGGCACGGCTATCTCTGTCCCGATATCCGTGATTTTGCCATTTCGTATGAGTATGATGCCGGCTTTTATCGGCGCACCAGATACCGTCAGGATTTCGCCCGCTTTGATCGCGACGGTCTTTTCCTGGGCGCACAATCTGGATGCTGCCGTCAGCAGGACAGATAAGAAACTCAGCCAAATGACGCCCTGGATTTTCGATTTTAGATCTTCAATTGGCAATTGGAAATCCTCAATGAAGGTCTCACTTCTGCTCCCTTTGATACACAATATTGCCATCAATAATAACCATTTCGACGCCGGAGGTCAGCTCGAGTGGGTCGCCGCTAAGAATCACCAGGTCCGCATCTTTACCCGGCTCGATGCTGCCGAGACGTTGAGCAACTCCAAGGATCTCTGCGGCATTAATGGTCAAACCTTTCAGCGCTAGCTCGGGGGTCAGGCCATATTTGGCAGCGATGATGGCTGAAGTCCGTAAATCACTCAAATTCGTCCTGGGGGCGTATGAGGCAAAAGCGACCTTAACTCCCGCAGCAGCAATTTTGCCCACACGCTTGAGGTCCTTATCTTTACTGGCAAGTATGGTCGGCATATAAATAAGAGCAATGTTTCGCTCAGCGAGCATTTCCGCAAGCTCGTCCGCCTCTCTGGCGCCCACTATCACCGCTTTTAGTTTATACTCGTCGATAAGTTTTATCGCGGCGAGGATTTCATCGACAGCATTACAGTAAATATGCACCGGCAGCTGTCCTTGGACAACACGCCTTAGAATCTCTGCCCGCGCATCAAACTTGCTTTCCTGATATTGGCCGGCCTTATTCAATTCCTCCCGAACTTGTGCCATCAAGCCGGGGCGGGATGTCGGGCGACGGTCAGACATAAGGGCTTCATTTCCCAGCGAAAATTTGACGCCCGCGCTGCGCTGTACTATGCCGGCGTCTTTTTTCCCGCCCGGCAGTTTTACAATAGCCATCTGCCCGGCGATCGGGTTTTTATAACCTGGCGCCAGCAAAACTGTCGTTACGCCCGAGCGAAGAGCTTTTGTCACGTCGCCGGCAAGCGGATTGAACGCATCCAGTATCTGCATATCCGGCGTGACGGCAGAAACCGTCTCTTCAATTTCTGCAAAAACATCCAGCGACAAGCCAAGGTGACAGTGCCCGTCGATAAGGCCCGGCATAATGTGTTTATCCGGCATCTCTAAAATCCTTGCCCCTTCGGGAACGGGCAGATTTGCTCCCACGGCGGTAATCTTGCCATTTTCTATGATGACAAGACCATTTGTGATAGGACTGCCGGTTATCGGCCAGATCACCCCTGCCTTAATGACAAGACTCCCGCCTTCGCGAAGCCCGCTTTGGCGGGCGAAGGAAGGTTGCTGGTCGGCGCCAGCCGTAGCGGGACCCGCGCACAAACTCAGGGACAATATAGTGAGCAAGAACCTTGTGCTCGTCACTGCATCACTTCCGCTCATAGACAATCTTGCCTTCTATCAGGACCATCTCGACCTGGGCGAATGCATCCAGCGGATGACTGCGAAATATCACCATATCGGCATCTTTACCTACTTCCAGACTGCCAATGCGATCGGCAACACCAAATATTTCAGCAGGCGTCAGCGTAATAGCCCGTAGTGCCGAACCCCTATCCATCCCATTTGCGACAGCCATCGCCGCCGCTAAGGCAATGAATTTGGAGCTTGCGCCATCCCGCCCTGCCACGCCCAGCGCGACTTTTACGCCTTTCTTAGACAAGATGGCGGCGTTTCGCGTATCATGATTGCGATATTCCAGCGCCGGCATATCGAGAAAAGAGGTGGAAACGGGTCCGACAATGACGGGAACTTTGCGACGGGCAATCTGGTCGGCTATTTTATAGCCTTCGGTACATTTATCTAAAATCAAACACAAATCGAATTCATCCGCGAGCCGTAGCGCATTTAGAATATCGTCTGCTCGATGCGCCTCAATTTGCAGCGGAATTTCTTTGCCAAGAACTCTCGCAAGGATTTCGTAGGTCGGATTTGTTCTGGGCTTAGCCGGCCGGGTAGGTTTGTCTTTCGATTCCCGCGAAGCGGCGTCCCTCTTTTCAGCCTGCTGGTCACCCTTTGCCTGTTCCTTCTTCTCGGCTTTTTTCTTTTCGTATTCCGCCAGCTCTTGCTCGTACTTTCGCTTCTGCTGCATATACGCCTGCGTCTCAAGCAATGCCTCGCGGATAGATGAATAATTTTCCAAACGGGCAAGTGACGATGATTGGTTGCTGCGAGAAATGCCGATGGCGCCTTTGACGGCGACATTGGTTTTGAGAACTATATCTTTGGCCGTTTTAGCCCCGCTCAGTTTCAGGACCGCGCCAAGACCGCCAAACAAGCCGCGGTTACCGGGGGCGACACATACGGCGGTGACGCCTTCCGCCAACACCTCCTGACGCTCTTTAATAAATGGATCAATTGCATCCAGGATGTCCAGTTCTGGAGCGATGGCCCGGCTTTCGTTTAGCTCGCCGTCAATTACATACAGCCGGGATTGAGCGTCAACCAGACCCGGAGCAACATATTTATTCTTTGCGTCGATGACCCGAACGCCGTCAGGTACGACCACTTCCTGACCCAGGGCCTTAATCTTTCCGTCCTCAACAAGGATTGTGGCATTTTCAATCATACCACCGCTTATGGTCAGAATATTCCCCGCC
>JAFNGF010000372.1 GCA_017885385.1 Planctomycetota bacterium | reverse complement strand
ACCCGGCTCAGAGCTTGCCCTGAGCGTGCCGAAGGGACGGGTTTATTGCGGGGTTTTGTCAAAGTTAAGTAAAAGATGCCAAAATTAATCATAGATAATCGTGAGGTTGAGGTGCCCAGCGGTGCCACCATTCTGGATGCCGCCGAAAAGCTGGGTATAACCATTCCCACAATGTGCTTTCTGAAAGGCTATGAACCGTCGACCAGCTGCATGGTGTGCGTAGTCAAGATCGAGGGTTCAGATGGTTTTGTGCCGGCTTGTGGAAGCATCGCTCAGGATGGCATGCGGGTTTGCAGCAGCTCGCAAGAGGTCCGGCAAGCCAGAAAAACGGCTTTGGAATTACTGTTGAGCGACCACCTGGGCGACTGCATCGGGCCCTGCCAGGTCGCCTGTCCTGCGCGAATGAATATTCCCTTGATGATTCGCCGGATTGCAGCAGGCGACCTTCAGGCTGCAATCGCCACGGTCAAGCAAGATATTGCCCTGCCTGCTGTGCTGGGCCGGATTTGTCCGGCGCCGTGCGAGAAGGCCTGTCGGCGGGCACAACTCGATGGGGCCATCTCGATCTGTCTTTTGAAACGGTACGTAGCGGACGTGGACCTACAGTCGGCAAGTCCGTATCTGCCGCCCCTTCGGCAAGGCTCAGGGCAGGCCTGCACACCGGGCAAAAATAAATGTGTGGCTATTGTTGGAGCGGGACCGGCAGGACTTTCTGCTGCTTACTACCTCCGGCAGCAGGGATACGACTGCACAATTTTTGACCAGCGTGAAAAACCAGGCGGCGCGCTGCGATATGCGGTTTTGCCGGAGAGACTCCCGACAGATGTGCTGGATAAAGAAATCAGTCTGATTGAGAGATTGGGCGTGAAATTCCAGGGCCAAACACACATAGGCCGCGAAGGCGGGATTTTGTTGAGCCAGTTACGCCGGGACTTTGATGCCGTCTTTGTGGCAGTTGGACCGTTGCAGCCCGGCGATGCTGAAGGCATAGGCCTTGCGACAGGCCCGCACGGTATCGTGACAGATGCCGGAACTTACCAGACGAGTTTGCCGGGCGTATTTGCGGGCGGCGATGCGGTGCGGGCGCGCAGGCTCACCGTCCGGGCAGTGGCGGACGGCAAGGAAGCAGCCGTATCTATCGGTCAATATCTATCCGGCCAAGAGGTGACAGGGCCGATTAAGGCATTTAATACACATATCGGCAAACTCACCGACGAAGAAATCAAGAAGTTCGTAACTGAGGCCGGCGCCGCTCCGCGCGTGACACCATCACAAGAGGGCGGCGGATTCACTGATGAGCAGGCTCGCTGCGAGTCGGCGCGATGTCTGCATTGTGACTGTGGAAAGGCCGAGAGCTGCAAACTGCGACAATATGCCCAGGAGTATGAAGCCAGACCGAGCCGGTACAAGAATCAGAAGACAGAAGACGGAAGACAGATGACAGAGGACAGAGGACAGAGGACTGAAAACCGTCCTGCCTTATCTATCCTCCGTTCTCCGTCCTCCGTCCTCTGTTACGAGCCCGGCAAATGTATAAAGTGCGGCTTGTGCATAAAAATTGCTGCTCAGGCCGGCGAAAGACCCGGGCTGACATTCGTCGGTCGTGGTTTTGATGTTCGCGTTGCGGTGCCCTTTGACGGGCAGCTTTCGGAATCTCTCAAAACCGCCGCCAGGCAATGTGCGGCGGCCTGTCCCACCGGCGCATTGTTTAGCCGTCGCCGGCACGGCGACGAACCCCCCAATAAATTGGGGGGCTAAATATATTTCTGCCGCCTGCACACCTTTTAGCCCTGCCACCCGTGGGCAGGGCTTGCCCCCGGCACAGAGCCTGCCCTGAGTTCGTCGAAGGGTCCGGGGGCTAATCGATTTGACGCAGGGCGACTTCTGCCACGCGGCGGCCAAGACCTTTGGCCTTGGTCATTCCAAACTCGTCCTTGGTTACATCATCCCCGTCACCGCTCCATACAGTTGCTCCTATTCGGGGCGCCGGCCCGCTTGTGCCGACCACGATCATCTCCTGGCAAAGGAGCACCGCCTGGACCGATTGAATGGTCACTTCCTGACCGCCGTTGCGGCTGCCGCCAACTGCCAGCACACCTGCAACCTTGTTACTGAGCTTCAAGTTGTCCTGCCATAAGGTAATACAGCGATCGAGAAACGCCTTGCACAGTGACGTCATGCCGGAAAAATAAACCGGTGTACCGATAATGATTCCGCCGACTTCAGGGTCGGCGAGCTTGGGAACAAGCTTGTCAAAATCATCCTTTTGGCCGGGTTCAAGCGGCAGCCCCGCGGCCAACGNNGCCGTCGATTTTCATGCCGGCCAGCTCGACCAGCTCGACCTCGATACGGGGACTAACCTTTTTGGCTGCCTCCAGGCAAACCAGTAGAGAAGCGGCGGTGGTCTTTCCCTTTCGAGGGCTGCAACTAATGCCTATGATTTTGACGTTTTTAGCTTTGCGGATCTCGCCCGGAGCGCCCTGCGATGCGATGCCGGCCGCCGTAACAGCAACCGCAGCCGCACCGGCAGCCACAGAAGTCTTTACAAAATCCCGACGTGTGACAGATTCCATAAGCGTCCCTTTCCACTGAAACAGCCTGCGATTTTTGGCAGAACACGCAGAATTACAAATCGTAGGTACTACGCCAACGATTATAAGGCTGAGCTGCAAAGAAATATATGATGAATGCAGAACCTTGAAAACGTCGCCCGTACTTGGCTTAACCGCGGAGAACGCTGAGAGCGCCGAGAAAAAATTTAGAGTTGTAAACTCGGCGGCCTCTGCGAACTCGGCGGTAAAAGAAAAAAGGTTGACTTTCGAAATGAAAGCGTGTATAAGCCCAGCCGTCGAATTTGCCTTTTTTGGAGGTATGCTATGGCAGTGCTAAAGACAATGAGAGCCGTTGCAGTGACTCTTGGATTGGGAATGTGCTTACTCGGCCTGGGCCGTGCCGGCAAAGCTGTCGCGGCGGACTGGCCCAACTGGCGAGGACCCAATCACAACGGCGTCTCAAGCGAAACGGGCTGGAGCACAAACTGGCCGGCTGATGGCCCGAAAGTTCTCTGGAGGGCTTCGCTGGGAACCGGATTCGCTACGATGGCCGTAAGTAATGGCCGGGTATACGCAATGGGCAACATCAATGACAACGACATACTCTACTGCTTCGACGCCGATACGGGCAAAGAAATATGGAAGAAATCCTATCCGTGTCCTTTATTTAATAAAGACCACGAAGGTGGTCCTTCCGCCACACCGACGGTAGAGGCGGGCGTTGTTTACACCTTCAGCAAAAACGGCGACATTGTCTGCTTTCGGGCGGACACGGGCGATGTCCTCTGGCACCGAAATATCGTTAAAGAACAGGGCATTAAACATCCAACCTGGTACTTTGCCAGCTCTCCGCGAGTAATTGACAATTTGATTATTCTTAACGCCGGCACTAACGGCATAGCACTGAACAAGGCAGACGGCAAAGTGGCGTGGGAAAACGGCAAGGCCCCGGCTTCGTACGCTACCGCCGTCGCTTTCGATGCCGGGGCCCAGAAATGTGCAGCCATAATGACAGCCAATGAGATGGTCGTTGTGGCGGCCTCCACCGGGAAAATAATCTTGCGACATCCGTGGAAAACCAGTTGGGACATCAATGCTTCCGATCCCATTGTTTCCGGTGACACTATGTTTGTTTGCTCCGGTTATAATAAGGGCTGTGCACTTCTGAAAATCCAGCAGGATGGTGTTACCGAGATTTGGCGCAATAAGAACATGAGCAATCACGCTAATAGCTGCGTTCTGTGGGAAGGATATATCTACGGTTTCAATGGGCAAGTCGGCGGAGGAGGAAAACTCACATGCCTTGACCACAAGACCGGCCAGGTCAAATGGTCACAGGCAGGGTTGGGTACAGGCTCGCTTATGGTCGCCGATGGTAAGCTGATCGTCCTCGGTGAAAGCGGTAAGCTGGTGATTGCAAAGGCTTCACCGGAGAAGTTCGAGGAGCTGGCATCGGCACAAATCTTAAAGGGTAAGTGCTGGACAGTGCCGGTTCTTGCTAACGGGAGAATCTACGCCCGCAACGCAAAAGGCGACCTGGTGTGTCTTGATGTCCGGCGGTGAAACCGCGATTAACCCCGCGTTCCACGCGGGCTCTGCACTGTTTTTTGGGAAAGGCCANNTTATCACTGTGCCGTCCGGGCGGCGGATTGGCCCCAATGGCGTGGGCCTAACCGCGACGGGATATGCTCGGAAACCGGCCTTCTAAGCAAATGGCCGGACGGCGGCCCCACACTGCTGTGGGAAATCACCGGCCTGGGGATCGGCTATTCCAGCATGGCAATCGCTGACGGCAAGCTCTATACGATGGGCGATCTTTCTGACCAAGGCTCCGGCGCAAAGACCCAGTGCGTTATCGCTTACGACCTTGCCACACGACAGCAGTTGTGGCGGGCTGAGGT
>JAFNGF010000371.1:696-7100 GCA_017885385.1 Planctomycetota bacterium | reverse complement strand
AAGCACGAGTATCGCACCCTACGTGCCTACGCGCCTTTGGTAAGAACATAGTATAAAAGGGGTTCAAATTATGAACGATAGTTATGCAATAGTAATAAATTTTCTAATCATGATGATATAGTTTGTCTATCTAGACCATCAAATTAGAAAAATAAAGAAGCGAATCGAGGTGATGGAAAAAGGAAAATCGATGGCGGCGGGTGCCACCCACTGAGCAAATGCAGGAGAGAATTATGAAAGAGATACCGTTAGCCCCGCAAGGGGTCCNNGTCCTGTGAAGCAGCGGCTAAATCTTCGTTTTCATCTATTCAAGACAACAGTAGGACGAGAAAGGTCTCTATTTTGAGAAACGATTGCCGGACCCCCGCACCCTTTCGTCGCGCCTTTTTTGCAGCCCTCTGGCTGAAACTTCTCTAATCTGAAACCTGGGAGGTCGCTTCTTTCGGACTGGGCGGAATTTGCCCGGCGCCGGGTGTCTCAAAAGCGCCAGGGCATTTTGGCAGGCATACGTCGTATCGCTGTCGGAACACTTCAAACCCGCAGACAAAACTCCAAAGGCGATTTTCTTCATTCTGCCGCGCATTTTTCTCAGCCCATACACGGCTGCACTCTTAGTTCTCCTGGCACTATCACCGAACAAAGCCTCTTTCAGAATATCCAAACCATCGTCCTGCATCCAGGATAGATTGAAGGCGGCTTGCCGCGCGGTGGACGGATTGGATGAGTGCAATTGCTCGCGAAGCTTTTCAAGAAGCTTTACAGATGCTTGGTCTTTTTCTCGCCCAGAAGGTTTTCTTTTCCCCAAGTTCATAAAGTCACCCAATTAATAATGTGCCGGCAGCCGCGGACCAATCACAGGTACCCTCACTCGGCAGCGTGGCCAGTTCAACTCCTCAGCCCACCCTGAGCCCCATACTTACAACCCCTTCGCCCTTCTGCCGAAAGCCAGACTCCCTTGACTCAGCGTAGATGACCGCCTTTTTTCACTTTGCTCGCGTCCACAATAAGTGAACCACGGCACGTATACTACAGCGTTAAAGGAACGGGGCACATATCGATAGGCCCAGGCGGAAGATAAGACGCTTGCAAGTATTGCAAATTTATATTCCGACACCCTAGGGCAACGAAACACCGGGCCCGGTGCTTCGACCGGTACTCCCGCTCCATAACTTACATTATTTTGACAAGACCTGACCAGCCTGTCAACTGATTTATTTGGAGAAAAATTGGCGCGTTCCAAATATTGCCGTCCGAGGCAGAGTAATGCCGTGCTCCCGGGCAAGCCCAAATATACGGGTAGCACTTTTTGTGCATTTGGCACAGAGAACAAGGCGCAACATCTGGTGAGGCGTCTGCCGTCTGTTGTGCTCGATCGTGAGCAGAGGCGCTCCCGACATTCGTGCCCGTTTTTACCGGACGCTGGGACGGCTCGTTCCTTCTTGTCGGCTCGTCACATCATCCGAGCATCTTACAAGCGTACTTTTGCCGACGGCGATAACAGGCTCGCACAAAGGCGCAGAGGAATCTTTAAGATGCCCGCCGGGGCACGATCTATCGCAGCCCACGTATGCGATGTGCCGGCAGAATCCACATCGTGGGCGGCGGACCTGCCAGCCGGAAATTGAGGTCGTCAGGCAGCACAACCGGCCATGACGCGGCGTTTCTGTGCGTGACAAAGAGCATTTTTTGTAATAAAATCACATTTCCAAGCGTCTACAGAGCAGAAAGAAAAGCACCTGGCTGGTATTTTACACAGCTTTTGCTTTGTCGCGAGTCGGCAGTGCTGCATAATTGATGTTAGTTTCAGCCGGTAGGCGAGCAGTCGTACAGCTTCAGATATGTGCTTTTGGCTGACATAAGTACTGCTGTCAGGCAGCTTTAGAGTTAATATGTATTTTGCTTTTGAGGTGACCAGCTAAAAATGAATGAGCGGCGAAACACGAATAGAAAGAAGATGTTAGGAGAGCTTCTTTGCGAGAAATCCTACCTGGACGAGTCCGGTCTCGAGTTGGCGCTTGCGGAGCAGAAGACTGAGTATAAACGGCTCGGTCAGATTCTGCTGGAGCTCGGCTATATAACCCAAGCCCAGCTAAACGAGGCACTTGCGCTGCAGGCAGGAATAGAGAAGGTAGATCTGACCGACGTGTCTGTAGGCTCCGGAGTTATTGCTCTGGTGCCGGCAGATTTAGTCAGCAAATACAACATTCTGCCCTTGTGGAAAGAAGATGGCCGACTGGCTGTGGCAATGACGGACCCGTTCCAGGCACGAGTCACAGAGGATTTGAGATTGGTGAGCGGCCATCTGATACGGCGATATTATGCCGACCCTGTCCAGATGGAAAACGCGATAATGAAATTCTACGGCAGTAACATGGCAAGGATGCTGGATAATCTTGCTCCGGCTGAAAAGCAGGGCGATGGTGAAGTGGACAACGGAGACTATTCACCTGCCAAGCTGCACGAGCTGGCAAGGGAACCGTCTTTGGTTAATCTTGTGAACTTGATTGTTCTGGAAGCGATAGACGCCCGAGCAAGTGACATACATATCGAGCCATTCTCGGACAAAGTAAAAATCAAATACAGAATTGACGGCATGCTCGTGGAGAAAACGCCCTCATCCAAGCGCCTGCAGGCGGCGATTATTTCACGCATTAAGATCATGGCCAATATGAATATCGCCGAGCGTTTTGTGCCCCAGGACGGACACATCGAGTTCGCCGGCAAAAACGGCAGGGTTGACATTCGTGTCTCGACCGTTCCAACGGTGTACGGCGAATCCATTGACCTGAGACTTCTGGACAGGCGAGCATCACTGATACAGCTTGGCGACCTGGGAATGAACAAGCAGTGTTTGGATGGTTTCTCTCAATGCATGCAGAAAACACACGGTATTATCCTCGTTTGCGGCCCCACGGGTTGCGGTAAGACAACAACACTTTACGCCGCGATGAATAGGATATATTCGCCGGCTGTAAACATGATGACCATAGAAGACCCTGTGGAGTACCAGCTTGACGGTGTTAACCAGATGCCCGTCAATCCCAAGAGGGGGCTAACCTTTGCCAGCGGCCTGAGACACATACTTCGCCATGACCCCAATATCATAATGGTGGGAGAAATTCGCGACCGGGAAACTGCCGACATAGCGATTCGCGCAGCATTGACCGGACACCTTGTGTTCTCGACACTTCACACTAATGATGCAGCGGGGGCGGTTACAAGATTGATTGATATGGGCGTCGAGCCATTCCTCTTGGCCAGCTCGCTGGAAGCAGTAGTAGCTCAAAGGCTGGTACGTAAGATCTGTCCGGACTGCAAAGAGACGTACCAGCCGGACGAAAGCATTCTAAAGTGCCTGAACGGCTCAATGGAGATTGACCCCGATGTGAAGTTCTATCATGGCACCGGCTGTAATAAGTGCGTAAAGACCGGCATGAGCGGAAGGGTAGGCATATTTGAGCTGCTTCGAATAACGGGTCGGCTGCGCGAGCTGATAGCCGCCAAGCCAACCACCGAACAGATCATAAAAGGAGCGCCGGCGGATCATGTAACTATGATACACGACGGTCTTGCCAAGGTGGTGAGAGGTATTACCACCGCTGAAGAAGTTCTGAGAGTCGCCAGAAGTATCGACGAAGATTGAGGCGTGTCCACTGATCGGCGACTCAGTGGACGTATTACAAGTGCGGGATGTAAGTTAGATGAGGCTGAATTGTGAGCGACTTCTATTATAAGGCAGTCCAAAAAGCTGGTGGATACATCACGGGAAAAATTGAGGCCGTCGACCGTCGAAGCGCCATCGCCGTTCTGGCAAACCAGGGACAGCTGGTATTAGAGCTGCTCGAAGAAACAAAAGGCGAGGCAGCAAAACCAGCGAGCCAGGTGCAGCATTTGAGGCTAACCTTGCCCAGCTTCGTAAGACTTGGATCGTGGAGGATTACCAGCAAAGACATCCTGGCTATGACCACGCAGTTAAGCACGGCTTTNNCTTTCCGAGGCCATGGCCAACCACCCAAAGGTTTTCAACTCGCTGTACCTGTCGATGATTAGAGTTGGAGAAACAGGCGGCATTCTCGAACAAACGACAGCTCAGCTGGCGGCGATTTTGAGCCGGGAAGAAAAAATAAAGACCAACATGAAAAACGCCTCAGCATATCCAGTCTTTGTGCTGTGCCTTGGGCTTGTATCGGTGACTGTCATAATCACGTGGATATTGCCGAATATTTTAGCCACCATAGGCGGCGGCGTCGCGGTGCTGCCGTTACCGACAAGGATACTAATGGCTTTGAGCAGTTTTGGCAGAGTTCTATTCACAAAGGTCTATGGGTGGGTCGCTCTTGGTCTGATTATGGGCGGCCTGTATTATGCCAGAAGATGGACTAAGTCAGAAGGCCGAATCAAATGGGACGGCTTCAAGCTGAAAGTGCCCGTCCTCGGCTCGGTTTTGCGGAGCATCGCGGTCGGCAGGTTTGCCAGAATGCTGGGAGCTTTGACCAAAGGCGGCGTTACGATTCTGGAGGCGCTTAGCGTAGTCCGCGACACGCTGGGCAATGAGCTATTGGGCAGAGAAATCGACACCGTAGCCGAGAAGGTAAGGCGAGGTGAGCCGCTGGCTGAGCCTTTACGCCAGTCGGGGTATTTTCCGCCGTTGCTTGTCCAAATTGTCTCGATTGGCGAGCAAACCGGCAGGCTCGACGATCTGCTGCTCAATGCGGCCGATACCTTCGATAGCGAGGCGGACTCGGCAATAACCAGATTTATGGCCATTTTCCCGGCCATCTTGATATTACTGCTGGCTCTGGTGATAGGTTTCATAATAGCGGCAACCTTACTGCCAATAGTGGCAATGGAGCTCAGTGCAGGGGCGCTTTAAGCCGGTTCAGATGTGAGCTGAAATGGGAAAGGTTTTCAAATGAAAAGCAAAGAACGCAAATGGGATGCATTTACGCTTGTCGAGCTGATGGTGGTGATTCTTATCATTTCCATGCTTGCTGCGTTTGTTGCTCCCAGGATGTTCAAGGGTCTTGGCAAGGCTAAGAGCCAGATTGCAAAAGCCAAGATGGCAATTATCGAAGATGCACTGGGAAGGTTCTACATCGACTGCGGACGGTATCCGGACGACTCCGAGGGACTCGAGGTATTGCTGCTGGCGCCGGCCGACCTTGAAGAAAAATGGAGTGGGCGTTACTGCAAAGCAAGTGAGCTGCTCGACCCATGGGGGAACCCATATATCTACGTGGCGGAGGGACAGTATAATCCGGGCAGCTTCGATTTGATAAGTTTTGGCGCCGATGGCACCGAAGGCGGTGAAGGCGACAACGCTGATATAGTCAACGATTAGAGTGCAGCGGCAGATGAAAAAGCAGAGCACGAAAACTAAAGCTCAAGGGAAACTGCGCGGTTTTACCGTCACCGAGCTGCTGATGGTAATAGTCCTGATCGCGCTTATTGGCAGTGTCGGTGGTGGGCTTTATGTCGGGACATATAAAAAGATGCTGGTTGGAAAGGCAGCACGCGACATAGTGCTCGCAGCCAAGTACGCAAGGATAATGGCAATTGAAAAACAAAGGCCATATAAGATGGAATTTGATGCCGGCAACAACGGATTCCACCTGACCTGCAGCAGCCCCGGTGAGCAGACCGAGGCAGTTGAGCAAGTGATTGTGCGGGATTTGTACTTCAAGCCGGTGCAATTCGGCGGTGACGTTAAATTTGAAGGCATCGAGATTACGCCGCTTGCCTCAGAGACTGAAGCGGATAGCGGCGAGCTAACGGGGATAACCTTCCAGCCGAACGGCACTGCACAGTTCGCCGTGATTCAGGTCGGAGACGGCAAGACCCATTATACGGTCAGTATCTCTCCGGCGACTGCCAAGGCCAAGATGTTTTTCGGCACGGCTGAAAACGTGAAAATCGGTACTGTCGATTTGGATGCACAAGGATGATTAGACCAAAAAGAAACAGTAAGGGCTTCAATCTGGTTGAGACCTTGGTTGCCGGGGCGATCCTTTCCGGGACCGTCTTGACCGTAGGAGCAATCAGCACCAGAGCTCTGACCGGCACAAAGCTCAACAGGCAGTACGAGACTGCCGCATCGCTGATAGATAAGCAGCTCAGCCTGATTGATTATATGGGCATCGACCAGTTCGTGGAGCTGGGACAGACCGAAGGCGTATTTGAGGATTTTGAGCCTGGTTACCAGTGGCAAGCCACAACTGAGTACCAAGGTGTAGATAGTCTCTATCTAGTGACTTTGACTGTTACCTGGGTAGACCGCAATCGGCCATATAGCCTTTCCGCCCAGACCATGTTTGATGGGGAAAGTACCTATGTTGAAGCTGGCACAGCGCAGGAGTAATTCAATGAAAATTGCCGTCAAATCCTACTCTGCGAAGCAGCGCTTC
>JAFNGF010000371.1:0-661 GCA_017885385.1 Planctomycetota bacterium | reverse complement strand
ATTGATTCAGCCGCTGAGGTAAGGTTTGCGGCGGGGCTAATCTCCAAGGACCTTGCTAATCTGTATCGCGACCCGAATTTTGCAAATATGAAGTTCGTGGGCACAGTAGAAGAATCGCCGCAGGGCACCGTCAGTTACTTGACTTTCTACACTGTCGCCGGTGTAAAGGCTAGACCCGACCAGCCGGAAGGCGATGTATATGAGGTGGAGTATTACCTGCTAAAAGATCAAGAGCAGTCAGTTCTATTTCGGCGGCTGTGGCCGTATCCCGACCCGAATAGTGGGACTGAGCCGGCTGGAGTCCTGACTGTAATTGCCGAAGATATTGACGCCTTCGAGGTGAGGTACTTTGATGGAAGTGAGTGGTCCAACGAATGGCCTGAAGAAATGCAGACCGTTCCTCAATTGATTGAAGTAAATATAGTAGGCAGGTCGCCACGTCTGACGACACTGTCTGTTGAATCTCTCACGGTGAATCTCAAGCCCATAGCAGATATGATTGTCGCCGCAGCCGGGGCCAGTGCACAGCAAAGCGCCGCCCAGCAAGGCGGTGAACAGCAAGCCGGTGGGCAACAAGCTGATGGACAGCAAGGTGGTGCACAACAAGGTGGTGGGCGGCAGGGCGGTGAACAGCAAGGTGGTATGTGGGGCGGTGGTGGAC
>JAFNGF010000370.1 GCA_017885385.1 Planctomycetota bacterium | reverse complement strand
AAGCCACGGATAACGCCAAACAAGAAGAGTGACTGGCTCTGGCAGCCTGCCGGGGTACAAGGATTCGTCATAGAAATCCATGTTGCCGGACGAGGCCCCGCCATTCCATCTGAACTTGTAGGTCTGGGCATCCGGTGTCGATGCAAGCTGAAGATTCTTGCCCGGCCCAACAACAGACCAATATGCGCCAGCCACGACACCGTTGTTGAATTGATTCATGTCGCCGCCTGCCAGAGAATTGAAGTACCAGTTTACAACATCCGGATGAGACAGTGAAAACGCGACGTTCAGTACATTGGGGTAAAAGGCGGCACTCCCGCCTACGTAGTTATCGATCCAACACTGTTCACCATCGACGCAACTGGCCAAGAAACTCCGGATACTCTCCGAGTAGTCCCGGCAAACGCTGCTCACTTCGATGAGAGTGACATGGTTTACCGCATATCTGGCATCCCTGTACGTCGAATTCAAACGTATGGCCACGTCTATAGCGGGCTGTCCACCCGCGCTCCACCCCGAAGTCTGAATTGGCTGGTCATAGTCGGGCGCCACACTCGATAGATACACGATAATCATGTCGGCATAGTGGAAGAAGCTGCGCATGGCTGCTCCTTTGTCCCGTTCATATCCATAGGGAAAATCTATTACATTCGCCTTACTAATCCAATCCTGATAATTAACGTATTGCCCTGAGTAACCTAAGTCGCAACTTATGCCGCCGCCAAAGTAGATCAACGTCAGCTTGCTGGGGTCAAATGATGCGTTCTCCAATCTCATGGTGCTGGCACCGAAAGTCGGTACAATGACTACCTTCACGGTATCAGCCAGACTGGTCATCTCGCCATCACTAACTACGAGTTCAAACTCGCATTCTTGAATAGCGTCCGTTTGAACAAAAGGGCCGGGGATCATATTTCCGCGGGCGTCTGTCTGGATAGGACCCCAGATCGTTGGTGTGGCGGTGTTTGCATCAGCAATTGTAACCGAGGGGCCTGAAATCTGCCACCATTCGTAGGTTACTATGCCCGAGCCATCCGGGTCATAGGAGCCCGTTCCATCAAGCTGCACCGGCTCCGCCGCCGCATATCTTGACAAGCCCGCATCCGCCACTGGCCTTTGATTTTGTGCCAGGCCGTTCACAGGCCATAAAACGAGCAGTACAGACAGGGCAACCAATCTGGTCAGAATTGAGTTAGTCATTTGAATCTCCTCCTATAGAGTCCGTGTACCTTTGGCATTTTAGTACAAAGGCGGTTGATTCTGCAAGCATTTTCTGGGAATTTTGTACCCGTTGGATTATCCGCGGAATTGCCAAGAGCTGAGCAGGGAGTGGAAAAACGAGCGAGAAACTGAAATCCTGAAATGCCCAGCACAGAACGAGTCACGGCTCACGAATGACGAGTCACCAGTCACCATCCACCGCCTATAGATTTACCTATTTGCCCCAATTCAACAAAATGTTAATTTGTAAAAAGTGATAAATTTCTGTCAATTTCTGTTCAAAACGCGCGCGTTTTTGCAAATTTCCGCTAATTTCTGCGCATTTCTGCGCATTTCTGATGCTTTTTTGACCTGTTTTTTCTTGCCCATTTTGCCCACACTCTACAAGATGACCTGCGAAGCCACGTTTTACTCCAAAAATGAGCATCACCTCGGAAAAATAACCAAAAAACGCCAGTTTTATTAAATTCCGGATAATCTAAATTCTTAATCGTGTTAATCTGGGTCGCTAAATTTACTGCGAGGCGGAATCCTTTTCGATCACCTTTTTTTGACACGGATTTACACAGATTCACACTGTTGAGGCGCAGCCGAAGCATCCGGCATCCGGCGGGATTCTTCCCCTTCCACTTCGGTCAGGGCTGAAGGCTTTTTCCGCTCAGAACGGCGTCTGTGAAATCTGTGTCCCTTCGGCTTCGCTCAGAGCTTGCCCTGAGCCTGTCGAAGGGACAAGCCTCTGTAGCTCTTGGCTGATTTTGCAGGCGATGTCCCGGCTAAACGGCGGAACTGCAATATGTAGCGGGCCTTCACCGAACGAAAGTGGTTTTTTCTCGATGACCACGCCTTTATAGGTGTCCCACCACTCCAGGCGATAATTGCCCGGCAGAATTCCTTGGATCTCGATCGCGGCGTCTTTGATTTCAACAGGTTGCCGCTTTTCGACCACCAGGTTCCACCACGTAGCCTGCGGATTGAATAGCCACATATAGGCGCGGTCATTTCCCTGGTATCCAAGCACCCGAATTTCTTCTGGGCTGACTTTAGCCCGAAGCTGCTGCAAGCCTGCAAACGAGACGTCGGCAAGGAACGTCGATAGCGGCTGATAGTGGTAGTAAGCGTCCTGCCTGTCGAGCTGGTCCCACCACCAGAACATCGCTGTGCCTGAAGCACCGGCAAACGCCGACGCCCAAAGGCAGTTGTGAAAGTGGACGCCTCCGCTATCCTGTTTCATATAGTCACTGAGTCCCCACTTGGGAGTGGCCAAGCCGAACTCGCCGATAAGCGCCGGCTTATTTGGCGCGTGTTCTCTCAAGAACCGCGTCTTGTCGATCACAACCGCCACTTCATCCTTGAACTCCTCCTTAGTTTCCGGCCGCATATAGTGGTGCAACTGGCCGATATCCAGCCGGGGATGACGGCAGTCCCTGGCTGATGGGTGCCATGTGCTGGTGGTTCGCAAATGGCGGTAGATGTCGATCTGCTCGAGATACTCGCCCAGCTCAGCATAAAAACGGTCGGTGGGCTTACCCGGGTCCATCTCATTGAAGTATTCCCAGGCCGCTACACTGGTTGAATAGCCCCAGCGTGCGACCGCATAGCGCAGCAACTTTTGAGCATCGTCAATCGCCTTTTGATACTCAGCGCTCTTGTCGTCGGACAGCGAATTCATATACAAGTCTCGCGTGATCAGGCACAACATAAGGTAGATGCCGTTTTGCTCCGCCGATTCCACGAGCTGGTCGAGCATGAAACAATCGATCTGGTTGTAGAATCCCCTAATTGGGCGATTTATGTCTGCTTCCCACAAAAGCTCAGCCCCCCCGCCAGCCTCCTTAAGCGACAGATCATCCAGCCAAACGGTGCCGGACCCTACCAGGCTGAGCAGCACCCTGCCGAGCCAGAAATCGTTTTCGCCCGTGACGAACTCGCGAGTGAACTTTTGCCACTGGCCTTTTGCAGCAGCTTCAAACGGTGGCGTCTCATCACGACCGACGCCCACTCGCAGCGCCACCGGTCCCTCTGCTTTGAACTGCCCGGTGAGCACATATCGCGTACCCGGTTTCAGCCCTACCGGATGGGAAGGCTCGACAGTGATTGAAGTGCCATCACCGCCCTCAATCTTGATACACTTGCGGCGGCTACCATCATTTTCACTGCCCGACACCGATACAACAATATCTGTCCCTTCGACTGCGCTCAGGGCAGGTCTGCGGTACCAGGAGCGGTCCCATGCGCTTTTTCTGGCTTCGATGGCCATCGCCCAATCCTCGCAGCACGTCCAAATTCGCAGGAAGTTGCCCCCGTTGCGTGAGAGCGTGGCGAATATCTGCTCAGCTTTGGACAAGGTGACATATTGACCTTCGCCGATAAACGCCAGGTTCTGGCCCATGGCAAAAAATGGAGCACCTTCGCTAAACTCCAGAAACCGTGGATCGTTCCGGCCAGCCCGTAAGAAGCCTTTCTTGGCGGAGGGCGTGCATTCGAATCGGACCACATCTGATTGAATCGTCCCATTTCGATCTATCAGCCTGGCTCTGGCGGAATACGTCCCTATTTGCATGGGAGCAAACCGCGCTTTCCACCTCCCATCGCCGATTGGATAATACCAATTTGCTTCCCGAGCAGCGCCGTTAGGTGTCCCNNTCCCTTTCGGGAGGGGGCTGATCGCCCTACCGCCGCCCTGGTCGAGTGTGCGCCGCTCGTAATCCTGGCAGAAAAAAGCGGGCAGCACGATCTTCTCGCCGTTGGGAGTTTCCAGCAGAATTGCCAGGTCCACTTCGTCAGGGTCAAATGGCTTTTCGTACTTCGCATCCACATCGACGAGCAGCTCCAGCTTCTGGTATTTGCCCACTTCATCTGCCGATGCCTCCACAACGATCTTTTGCCGGGCAATACATTCTCGAGCACAAGAAGTAACCGCAATTAGAGACATCAGAACAATATTGGTTACTGAGACTTCACGTCGCATGAGATACCCCTTTAGCATATTCATCGCTTGGTTACTGCTTCAACCGCATACAAACCTACAGAATTCGTGCATCGCACGCAATGGCAAATCGTGAACTCATCTTGTATAATAGCAAACTGCTATCCGGCTACGGCTCGGCGCTCCGCCGAGACGAGTCCGGCTATCGTTCGGCAGCTTACGTGCCAACCTATACGCGAAGGAGAAAAGATGACTGCAAGAAAGACCCAACTGGTGAGGTATGCTTGGCATGCCGCATTTCTTCTTTGTCTGGCACTTACTGCCACTCTCTATGCGGCACAGGATCGCCAGACCTTAGCCCAGACCTACAGCCCAAAGCTCGAGAAGATTCTCAAGGAGAATATCGCCTCTTTCTGGTACACCAAGAGCTTGGATCGTGAAAATGGCGGGTACACGATCAACTTTGGTCCCAAGGGTGAGCTTAAGGGACAAGGAACCAAGATGATTGTCACCCAGGCCCGAACAGTGTGGCTCTTTTCCCGAATGGCGCGGGCAGGTTATGGAGCAAGCGAGTATCTCGAGGCTGCCGACCTGGGCTATCGCTTCCTCAAAGAAAAAATGTGGGACAGCAAGTACGGCGGCTTTTATTGGGAAGTGGATGTCACCGGCGACAAAAAGCTCAAGCCGCGAAAACATCTCTACGGACAAGCATTTGCCCTGTATGCGATTTCCGAGTACTACCTGGCCAGCAAAAAGCAGGAAGCTCTCGACTTTGCCATTCAACTCTTTGATTTATTAGAAGCCAAGTCCCACGACCGGACTTATGGCGGCTACATCGAGTTTTTCAACGAGGACTGGACGCCGGCGCCGGATACCGAAATATCATATATGGGTGCGCCCTCGGGCTTCAAGCTGATGAACACCCATCTGCACCTGCTCGAAGCCATGACCACGTTTTACCGTGCCGGTCGATTGCCTTTGGCACGCGAGCGTTTGATAGAGCTAATTAACGTCGAGAGCAACGCAGTCGTACGGAAGGGTCTCGGCGCTTGTACGGATAAATACGAACGGGACTGGACGCCCAGGCTGGAAGGAGATTACGCCAGGGTTTCTTATGGTCACGACATTGAAAATATCTGGCTGCTCATCGACGCGTGCGATGCCGCAGGAGTTTCAAACTATCCACTACTTGATTTGTATCGAGCCTTGTTCGATTATTCGATAAAGTACGGATACGATGAAACCAACGGCGGATTTTACGACAGCGGCCCGTTTAATCAGCCGGCAGATAGGCGCACCAAAGTCTGGTGGGTTCAGTCCGAGGCAATTGTCAGTGCCTTGTATATGCACCGCATCACCGGCGATGCAAAATACCGCTCCGTCTTTGAAAAGACTTTTACGTTCATCCAAGAGAATATGGTCGATTGGGAAAATGGCGAGTGGCACGCTAATATCACGCCCGAAGGCAAACCGCAGGGCGACAAAGGCAATATCTGGAAAGCCGGTTACCACAATGGCAGAGCTATGCTCGAATGTTTGGAAATATCGAAAAAGCTGCAAAATTAAGCGTTTTTCACTGCAGGATATGGGATGAAGGAGTTTTACCATGAGGAGAACGTGCTTGTTTTTGAGTTGTTCTATTGCCCTTGGATTTGGCTGGCTTTTTCCTGCCGAACTAAGCGCCGAGCAACGGCCCAGAAAGAAAATCGTCGAATATGGCTGGGATGTCCCATATCCTGATTTCGTTCGGGATAACATCCGCGAAATGGAAAAACGCCCCTTTGATGGGCTTATCTTTCGCACCAACGAGTTTAACCATGCCTTTGACATCCGCCCGTGGAAACAGGCCGACCTGCAGCCACAACTGGATACGCTGGCTCAAATCCAATGGCAAAAATTTGGCGACAATTTTCTGACGCTCTATGCTGCAAACAAGTGGAACATGGACTGGTTCAACGATGAGCACTGGAACATCATCGTCGAGAACATGAAGCTGTTTTCTCTGGCAGCTCACCGGGGACGTTGTATCGGCGTTTGTTTCGATCCGGAACCTTATGGCACTGATCCGTGGGTATATCCTGGCTCGTACAAGGACAGGTCGTTTGAGCAGGTCGCGGAGCAGGTGCGACGGCGCGGCCGGCAGCTCATAACTGCGCTACAAGAACATGTGCCACAACTGACGGTCNNATCGTGGACGAGCCCGATGCTCAGGTACGCCGGCAAAAACTGCTGAAGAAATGGATGGTCTTACTGCCGGCCTTTTACAACGGAATACTGGAAGGAGCCGCACCAGGCACCATTCTGATCGACGGCAACGAGTCAGCGTATTATTACGAAAGTCCGGACGAATTTTACCGCGCCTATCATCTTATTCGGCAGCGCGCCCAGACCTTGGTGCCAGAGCCGCTGCGCAACAAATACAACGCCCAGGTGCAAGCCGGCACGGCTTTATACATAGACCAGACCCTAGCAAAGCGCACTAACGAAACCACCAGCCACTTCCTCAGCCCCGAGCAGCAGCTAAAGTTCTTCGAGCACAACGTATATTACGCCTTGACTACCTCGGATGAGTACGTCTGGTGTTATAGTGAGAGGATGAGCTGGTGGCTGCCGCAGGAGAGCGCGGGCAAAGATCGTACTCTGCCGGCGGGAGTAGAAGAATCCCTGATTTCCGCCCGCCAAAAATACGAGCAGGGCAAACCTCTGGGATACGATATTAAAGATATGATTGAAGCCGCCCGCCTGAAAAGAAAGAGCAAAAAGGAATGAGAGAAAAAGCATTTCTTTGTGTCGCAGTGTTGCTGATTGTCCCGCCCGGCTCTTCTTCGCCCTGCGTAGCGGGCTCCGCAGAGCAGGGTGTTTTTGCAGCCCGCTGCGCTGGCCGCGGGGCAGATGCACCTATTGAAGCGAAACTTGTGGAGCTGGCTAAAATCTGGGACGAGGCGCCTCATAACGCGTTCACGGATTTGATTCGCTGGAAAGACACGTTCTACTGCGTATTTCGCCAGGGCAAAGGGCACGTTTCATCGGA
>JAFNGF010000369.1 GCA_017885385.1 Planctomycetota bacterium | reverse complement strand
TATCGGTCTGCTCCTGGTCGTTGACTACGGCGAACCTGGCACCCGAATGAGCAGCCACATATTTCACCTCGGAAGGTATGGCGTCGACGAAAATTCCGGTGGCGATACCGCCGGCGGCTTGGGCTGCAAACTCTCCCCAGAACCATTCCGGCTCATTGTCGCCGATAATGCAGACCACGTCTCCGGGCTTAAAGCCCAGGCTTATCAAGCCCAAAGAGAAGGATTTCACATTTTCGTAATATTCTTTCCAGCTATATCGCCGCCAGATGCCGCGGTGCTTCATGGACATGGCAGTCCTCTGGCCCCACTTCTCGCAGTTGCTCTTTATCAGTTGCGGTATCGTCTCGCTATCAGCCATTTACTTTTTGCCTTAACCTAACGCTAGCTTTGCACTTAACAAAAAAGCCTCCCGCCTGGGAGGCTTTTGCTTTCTGTTTTATGTTTTTCCTGCTCTCTGGTTCAGTTCAATTGCTCCCAGGCTCACCGGCAGGCAGGCTAAAGAAAAAGAAGAAAAAGAAATTAAAGAAGCGAGCCTGAGTCTGCATTTGGAACTTCACGAAACGAGATAGTATCATAACAGATTCAGCCTGTCAATAGATTGAAAGCTATCGCAATATCTTTCTTTTTGATTTTTTACTTGTACTTTTGACCTTTGGCTTTTAACTTTTGATTTTCGTTTACTCTGCCTTCGGCGGTGCCGGATTTATCAAGCCGGCTGCCAGCGTGCCGGGCATGAAGTCGAACAGCTCGTCTATCGTCCAGCCGCCGATTTTAACCAGCGCCTTTTCTTGCACCGGTTCCGAAAACAGCGCTACCGTTCCCGTCTGAACAAAGAAGGTGCGGCCGTTCACATTGGCAGCGGCGTCAGATGCCAGCCAGACGACCAGCGGTGCAATGTCGTTGGGGTCCATCTTCTCCATGGCGGCGATGATAGCCTCTCTTCCCGCCTTCTTCCAGGCGGCTTTCAGCTCATCGCTCAACGTCATCCTGGTGCCGGCATTAGGCCTGATAGCATTGCAGGTCACGCCATACCTGCCCATGTCCCTGGATACCTGCCGGGTGAAGCCAACTATGCCCTCTTTGGCGGCGCCGTAATTCGCCTGCCCGAAGGTGGCGCCCAGTCCGGCGAGGGATGATGTATTTATGATGCGCCCGCTTTTCTGCTCGCGGAATAGTGCACAGGCGAACTTGGTGGTNNACGGCGGTTTTAATAATGTTCTCACCGCCGGCCAGCGTGGTCACCGAGTCGTAGTTGGCTGCGGCTTCACCGCCCATCTTCTTGATTTCGTCTACTACCTTATCCGCCGCCGACGTGGAAGTACCCGTACCGGCGACGGTGCCGCCCAGGTCATTGACCACCACCTTGGCGCCCTCTGATGCCAGCGCCAGAGATTCACCGCGGCCGATGCCGCCACCGGCGCCGGTGACCACAGCTACTTTGCCCTTAAGTCTATCGCCCATTTTTCAAACTCCTTTTGTTTTATTTTACGCAACGATAAAATTGCTAAGGTTTAGCAATAAGTATAGAGATAAGAATTCCTAGATAAATGAGCACTCCGGCTGCCATCCAGATTATGGCAATAACCTGCACATCCCGTGCTTTTTGTTTCTTTTCATCTTCCGGTGCTCGAAAATATCTTCCTAAATAAAAGAGGGGTAATCCGATACCTATCAATACTACCCCCATTAACCATGTTATCAATCTCGTAACATCCATTCTTATTTCCCCCTATGGAATATATTTGAGTTTAAACGATTCGCTAAAAAACTAACTGCGGCCGGGCAGTATGACGGTAGCCGTGCCCGGAGTCGTCACCTCCCCCTTGCCGTTCTCTATCCAGATATCGCAGTCAACCAAATGCTGGCCGTCCTCGATATATTTTTTAGTCACCTTCCCCTTACACTGCCAGGTCTCCCCTTCCTCCGGCGTCATCGGCGTGGCCATCTTGCGCGGCCAGTCCATGGCCCGGTAGCTGCAGGAAAATTTCTTCAGCGTGCCCTGCTCACCCATCCAGTCGGTCATCAATTGGACCAGCCACTGACGCTTCAAGGCGCCGTGGACAATGGGGCTGCCGACTCCCTGAATAGCCGCAAATGCAGCATCATAATGCAGCGGGTTGAAATCTCCCGAGGCGCCAGCCCATTTGACCAGCATTAGAGTGGTAGCCACCTTTGATAACGGTGTTATCTCGCCGCCTACCTCGACATTTTCCCAATTAAGTTGTTTAGCCATTTGTTTCCTCCTCGAATAAATGGAGATTTAGAGATAAATCGCCGTGGCACGGGCTTTCGCCACCAGCTCATCTTTCTGATTATGATAAGCCGTCTCGATAATTATGAAAGCCATCTTTCCGGTTTTTCCTTCCCGCTCACGGATGTCTTTAATCATCGATTTGGCGGATAAAACATCACCAGCGCGGACAGGCTGGAAAAACTCATACTCTATGCCGCCGTCGACAACACGGCCGAAGCCGGCTTTGGCCAGTGCAGCTCTCATATTTTCTGTCGCTTCAGGCGGGTCGCTGATATCGGTAGGCCGCTGGAAGGTCATGCCTCGGGGCAGCTTGACCGGCCAGCCGAAGAAGCCGGGCGGCGCAATAATCGAGCCGTATCTCGATTTCCCGGCGTATTTTTCATCCCAGTAGAGCGGATTCGGGTCGTCAACGGCATCGGCAAAACGCTTGATAGACCCCTTCTCCACCTCGCAGGCAACAACCCCTATGCTTTTCCCGATGAATTTGGTTACCTCTTCAGGCAGCATATTTACACCTCCCACGGAAAATTGGAAACAGAAGCCATTGTATATTTGTGGTTGTCGGTTGTCAAAACGCCCTTGCAATCCTTAGACATGTGCAATACTATCATATGAACTACATGCATAATTCTGATAGTAGAGTGAGAATATAATCTGATATGTACTGCTATTTAATTATTCTAAGGAGGTGAGAATATGTTTGCCAAAGCATATAATTTAGCCAGTGATTTTACAAAACCTCTCATTGTTTCAGTACGTCTATACGATGGCACGGTCGAATGTAATGGTGGCGCTTTTATTTTAGTTAATGATGAAGGCTGGATCATCACCGCGGCACACCTCCTACAATCATTTGCCATATTTCAGCAACATCAAAAAGAATTCAGCTCTTTTAAGACACAATTGGAAGCAATAGAGAAGAATTCCACTCTGAACGCAGCGCAAAAACACAAGAAACTACGGCGGATTCAAGCCAATAAGCATTGGATTACAAATCTTTCTTTTTGGTGGGGAAATGCTGGCTTACGCGTAGACAGCTTCAATGTCCTTCCTGAAGCCGATATTGCTGTAGGACGATTGCAGCCATTCGATAAAACGATGGTCTCGACATATCCAGTATTTAAGGATCCATCGAAAGGGATGAATCCTGGCACAAGCCTTTGCAAGCTGGGCTATCCCTTCCACAAACTTGAAGCCTCGTTCGATGAAACGAAAAACGAATTCAATCTAGCTCCAGGTGTACTTCCACTTCCACGCTTTCCCATAGAAGGAATTTATACCAGAAATATAGTTGTAGGAAAAACTAAAGACGGAAAATATGAAATTAAATTCTTGGAAACCTCTTCGCCCGGATTGAAAGGACAGAGCGGAGGCCCTATTTTTGATATTAAAGGAACAGTGTGGGCTATTCAGAGCAGAACCGGTCATTTCCCTTTAGGATTCAGTCCAAAAATCAAGAGGAACGGCAAGGAAGTAGAAGAGAACCAATTTCTAAATGTAGGACAAGGTGTTCATCCAGATGTAATTGTACCTTTCTTAAAAGACAACGGTATCTCTTTTAAACTATCCGAATATTGACTTGAGTAAACTTCTACCTTATGTCATATACAAATTTCAGATAAACTCCAAACCTGAATAATCCAAATATTCAATAGTCAAATCAAGAAACACGCCTATATAAGTTCGTCTACATATACCTGCCCACTGCCTCGGCAATTAGCTTAAGCTCTGTCATCAGCCGGGCAAAGTCCGATGGGGTAAGCGATTGAAGGCCGTCGACAAGGGCTTCCTTGGGGTTGGGGTGGGCTTCGATGAGGAGGCCGTCGGCACCGGCGGCTATGG
>JAFNGF010000368.1 GCA_017885385.1 Planctomycetota bacterium | reverse complement strand
ATTTGAAAATGTCTTTATCATCGGCCTTGAGGATGGCTTGCTGCCGCACGAAAGATCGAAAGAATCAACTACCGGCGACCAGGAGGATTTGGAGGAGGAGCGAAGACTCTTTTTTGTGGGCATAACCCGCGCAAAAGTCGGCTTGCACATAAGCCGTGCCCGATACAGGACTGTGCGGGGACAGATGCTGCGAACGATACCGTCGCAGTTTCTAAGCGAATCGGGCTGCAACTATGCTGAAGCCGATAATGTCATTCCCGCGCAAGCGGGAATCCATTGTTCAACGCCGGAGTTTACTCCGGGCGGGTTAGTTCGGCACAAATCTTTCGGTGTGGGCAGGATCAAAGAATTTGTAGATACGGGCGAAAACAGTGTCGTGGTCGTTGAGTTTAATTCTGGACAGACAAAATCACTGATGGTAAAATGCGCCGGCCTTGTGAAGATAAATATGTAGCCTGCGGTTTTACCGCAAGTTTGGACCGTGACGAAAAACCGAAGAAGGGAGATTGAGATGGAAAATGGAATGGATCGACGAGAATTTCTGCAAATGACAGCGGCTGGAAGCGCAGCATGCCTTGTTGGCGCAAATGTCTTGGCGGCGGCAGCTAATCCAAAAGCGTCCAAGCTAATAAGTCCGGGATGCAGAAGAACAAAAGTTAAAGTTGCCAGGCTGTATATGNNCATTGGGAGCAGAGTCAAAAGGCTCAAAGCTGATAAGCCCGGGGTGTAGACGGACAAAGGTTAAGGTCGCCAGACTTTATTTAGGGATGCTCAACCCTCACTGGCCTAAGCCCAGCCTGAATCTGGCAGAGGAAATCCGGTTTTATGGCTCGGAGTTCGCAAAGCTAAAAGACCAGCTGTCCGATGTGGAATTTGTGCCGGACCAGTTGGTTAGCTCGCCCCAGCAGGTAAGTCAGCTAAAAGACAAGCTGCAAGATGTTGACGGCATTTTAGCCATCCACCTGACGATAGGAATAGGCTCAATCCTCAACGAAATCCTCAGCGTGGGTAAGCCCACGGTTGTCTTCGCGGTGCCGTATTCCGGACATGAATGGGCTGGATTTGGCACTATGCAGAAGCAGCAGCTGGGGGCAAAAATGGAATGTATGCTCACAACCGACTATAAGCAATTGGCGGTTGCCGTCAGGCCTTTCAGGGCGATTCACCATTTGCGGGAGGCCAAGATTCTTGACGTTACAACCAGGTCTTTTGCCAAGTACGCCGAGAGCATGAAAGAAAAATTCGGAACCGAGATTAAGCAGGTCGAGCTTGAGCGGGTCGTGAGCGCCTATAATGCCGTAGATGACGCTGAGGCAAGCAAAGAGACGCAGCGGTGGCTCAAAGAAGCGGCCCAGGTTGTAGAACCCGCCAAGCAAGACATATTCAAGTCCTGCAAGCTGGCGCTGGCTTTTGAAAGATTGCTGGACGAAGAGGATGCCACCGTAATGACCGTCGATTGCTACGGCACGATGTGGGACAAAACCATAAAGCTTCCGGCTTATCCCTGTCTTGGTTTTACCAGGCTGAACGATATGGGGCTGGGCGGTATATGCGAATCGGACCTGCCGTCCGCTATGACTCACATCATATTCCAGGGCCTGGCAGGAAAGCCCGGCTTTATCAGCGACCCTACGGTTGACGAATCCAAAAATGCGATAATACTGGCGCACTGTCTGGGCACGAGAAAAATGGATGGTCCGGAGGGACCTGCCGCCCCATATAAGATAAGAACGGTGATGGAGCGCCAGGAAGGCGTTGTGCCGCAGGTGGAGATGCGCGTCGGGCAAAAAGTCACCCAGGCCATACTGCTCGGCACCGATTTTATCCCATATTTCACGGGCGAAATTATCGAGGCGCCGGTGTCCCTTCAGGATGATAGAGGCTGCCGTACAAAGATTACCGTCAAAGTGGACGGCGATGTAAAGAAACTATGGAAGAGCTGGGCGAACGGACTGCACCGGCAGACATGCTACGGCGACATAACGCCGGAGCTGACGCTTTTGTGTCGCTTCAAAGACATCAAAATGGTCAACGAGGCTGTATGAATTCAGGAAAAAAGGTGCGAAGCATCGCACCCTACCCAAAGAAAGGCACAGCCAGCAGCAGGTTGTGCCTTTCTATTATAAACGTCCGGAAGCGAAAAACCTGGTGAAGGGCAAATCCTATGAATCGCAGAGATTTCCTCAAAGTGGCGGGCCTGGCCGCAGCGTGCTCAGCGACGGGTACGCGGTCGCTTGGCGCAAGGCAGCGCACCATTGACGTGTCGAAAGAGCAAATCCTTGACGAGGCTGACGCCCGCATTGAAAAGCACCGTAAAGGTGAGGCAGTGCTGAGATTTAGCGGCCCGGATGGACAACCGCTTAAAAGCGGTTCGACCGTAAAGATACAGCAAACCCGGCACAAGTTCCTTTTCGGGTGCAATATATTCAAATTGAATCGCTGCAGGACGGCTGAGGACAGCGCCGCTTATGAAAAGGAGTTTGCCGACCTGCTCAACTATGCGACGCTGCCTTTTTATTGGTGGAATTACGAACGCCAGCGTGATAAGCCCGATGACGAGCGCACCGAAGAAATCGTCCGCTGGTGCAAGGCTCACGATGTAACGACCAAGGGACATCCCTTGGCGTGGAACTGGGTCGAGCCAAACTGGCTGCCGGATGACCCCGAAGCGGCAATGCAAGCTCAGTCTGACCGGATCAGCCGTTGCGTCGGCCGGTTCAAAGACAATGTTGACATCTGGGACGTGGTTAATGAGGCAACTGATTATGACCGCCCTCAGGCGAAAGAACGTGCGCCGAAGCTGACCGAGGCCATCCGTAGAATGGGCGTCGGTGCGTACGTTCGCTCGGCATTCAAGGC
>JAFNGF010000367.1 GCA_017885385.1 Planctomycetota bacterium | reverse complement strand
CCCAGATGCTCGATGAACTGCCCGTAAATATACTTTGAAATCGGCTCCGCCACTTTGGCAGTGTCTATCGTTACCGCGTAGCTTTTGGCAGGCGTCTCTTGAGCCGCTCCAGCCCCCCGGCAGACCATAACTCCAATTACAACCGCCGCTAAACCCATCCAAACAAAATGTTTCCTGTCCATAATTTACCTCCTTGGATTTACGCCCTTTCAATTTGTAAAAGCTTTTAACAAGAATAAAATTGTACATACTTTGACTCTGAACGCAATTCTCCAAAAATTTTCTTTGCCCCCGTAATTTATTATGTGGATAGACGTTTCGCTATTCCTTTCACACTGTTTCCCCCCTGCCGTCAGAAATGTTTGACTTCTGGCCAAAATAAATAGATAATACTTACGAAATTGCGTTTGAGACCCAACTTATCTGAATATGGCCAAATTATGCTTAGCGTTGACCATCTGGAACCCGCAATCAGCGATCTCTGCCGGCGATTGAAAGTCAAAAGACTCGATATATTTGGTTCGGCTACCACCGGCAGTTTTAGACCTGATAGCGATGTGGATGTGCTGGTTGAGTTCGAGCGTGATGTACGCGACCTTTTCGATCGCTATTTCGAGCTTAAGGAAGGTCTTGAACAAATTCTCGGCAGAGCTGTGGATGTGGTTGTCGAAAGAGCGATTAAGAATCCATTTTTCAAAGCCTCGATAGAGCACACCAGAAAGAACATATATGCACCTTGAGGTCTGGGCTGCTATCCAAAATCACCTTCCTAAGCTCAAGCAGGAAGTCCGAGAGCTTCTGAGTATCTGAACGAAAAACTCAAAGGCTGGTTAGTGGTTTTGGTAGGCCGTGCCCGGCACACCCGACGAGTATTCATTCTTCCTCCTCCCAACCCTTATTTATGCGGTTCTTCATCATACTCATAATGGGCTTATACTCATCAATATTGAGTCGTATAATTAACAATTTCCCACTTGGTTTGAAAAGCAGACGTAAGAAGTAGCGAGCTGTTTCCTGATTCACAAGGTATCTCCAGAGAAAACCACCAAAGATGAAATCATATCCAACGTGGCTGTCTTGGAAATATGTGCGAGTTGGCGCTGTAACAATCTCCTGACAGACTTCACCGGTCTGGGGAGACGTGAGAGCATAAGCTAAGATTCCATATTGGTGCTCTGGCCCAGGATCCCTATTCTGAATCATTGAGCGCAGAATCTCTTCATGCTTACCCAGGGAAACTTCTTTGAATTGTTCAAGCGTGGAAACGCCGGCACGCCATAAAATTGATAGGTTAAAAAGTTTGAACCTGGCGTAATCCAGCCCAGACACACAGACGCAATCTTGGGCCATATTCGTAGGAGCAAGGCCCTTTTCATACCAGACGTCAACAAAGTACTTCTCATAGTTATCGTTTAGGTATTGCTCGCAATCCGGGCATAGTAGCCGTTCCCTCAAGCCTTTTTGGAGAATCCTCATCTGTTTATGAAGGCTCGTGACTTCCTCTATCCGGTGCTTCTGGTCATATATTGGCTTCCAGACAAACTCCGGAAGCACATGGGAATCACATAGCCCCTTATTTCCTCGGCACAATTTGCAGGTCATAATTTCACCCGGAACTACAATGGTTCGTGGATTCCATAGGTCATGCTGTCAAACAAATTATCTATCCGAAATGCAATTCCACAATGTCTTTATCGTGCAGGACGTGGGTCAACTGGACGTTTTGGCCGTTGTAAAGCCCGCTGCCCCAGATTCTGGCGGCTTGCAGCTTTTCCGCTAACTGGCGATGAATGGCCGCAGCAAGGTCGGCAACTGTCGAGCCGGCCGGCATTGTAAAAGGCTCGTCCATATCAGGCGGCTTACCAGGCGGCTTGGCGTAAATCCGAATGATTCGCAAAATCTTAAAAAATACTGCCGGCAGCTGCCCAAGCCCTTCGCCGGTCTTAGCTGAGACCGAAAAAAACTCCACCGGCTTACCGGATGCTTTCTTAGCCGTCTCAAACGCACCGGGCTTTGCGATATCGCTTTTGGTACAGATACAGAACGCCTTTTTGCCAAGGAGATTACCCTGACTATCATACGCAGGCGTCTGCTCATCCAGCAGCAAATTTCTCGATTCCAAAAAGTCCAAACAGACTTGCAGCTGCTCCTGCACATCAGCTGACAGATCGATCACAATAGCGATCAAATCGCAGTTGCGATATGTGCCCACCTGACCCGGCGCGAGGTAATCAGCGGTTATGGGCGGCATATCGATAAGCTGAATCTGGATGTTCTCATACTTTACCATTCCCGGCACCGGGCCGCTTGTGGCAAAGGGAAAATGGGCAACGGTCACTTTTGCGTTGGTCAATGCCGCAACGATGGAGCTTTTGCCGGTGTTGGGCAGCCCCAGAAGCACAATCTGGCCGGCCCCTGTTCGCGGAATGTGAAAGATATCTGTATGCTTACCAGCCTTTTTTTGTGTCGGCGTCTCTCTGAGCTTACTAAGCTTTCGCCGGAGGTCCGCCTTCAGACCGTCGGTGCCCTTATGCTTGGGCATCACGGCCAGCATGCGCTCAATAGCCAGTATTTTCTCCTCATTCGTGGCGGCTGTTCGAAGCCACTGTTCAGCCTTGAAGTAGTCTGGCGGCAAATTTGCAGGCATAAGGGCAATTTTCAATTGTCAATTGTCAATTGTCAATTCACAATTTTGCTGGCTTGCCCGTCATATCCGCCACGGGCGGAGTGTGCTGGCGATTGTCTGCCGCCGGCAAAAACGGTATAATGTGCAGGCAGTTGGCCTCGTACACCTATGACTAGAAGCAGATTCGTTATGCCTCTTGCGTCAATAAGGCCTCGCTGCCGGCACAAAGTCGGCGGCAAGGCATTCGGGCTTGCCCGATTGATTAGGGCGGGCTTGCCCGTTCCTGACGGTTTCTGTGTTACCACCAGGGCCTATCGCAAACACCTTGCCCGACAGAATCTTGCACAGTTCCTCAAAGAAGCCTTGGTCGATCTCGACCGCGTCCAATCACAAAATAGGGCCAAGATTCTCAGCGACATTCGTCAGCGCATTATTGAAGCACCACTGTCTGAGATGCTCAAGGCCGCGGTTGCCGATGCCTACTGCTTACTTGGGGCCGAGCGAGTCGCAGTCCGTTCGTCAGCGACCGCCGAGGACCTTAGCGAGCATTCTTTCGCAGGTCAGTACGACACATATCTGGGCATTGCATCCCTCCAGGACTGCCTCCAGGCCATAAAGAAATGCTGGGCTTCAGTATGGACCGACCGGGCATACGAGTATCGCCGGCGAAACCGCATCGACCATACTCAGGTCGAGATGGCTATAATCGTGCAGTCGCTTATCCCTGCCGACGCCTCAGGCGTAATCTTCACGGTTGCCCCGGCAACTGCTCGGCGAGATACGATGACAATCGAATCGTGTTTTGGTCTTGGCGACGCCCTTGTCGCAGGTTATGTCACGCCCGACCGATTTACAGTAGACAAAGCTAACCTCAATATCGTCTCAAAGACAATCTCAGATAAAAGATGTGAGAGCGTTTTTGACGATCGTGGTGCAGTTCAGCAGCGGACAATCGACGGCCCAAGGGCGTTTGCTCCATCAATCGACGAGGCCCTCGTCAGGAAAATTGCAGAGCTGGCAAAAGCTGTTGAAGCCGAGTTCGGCTGCCCACAGGACATCGAATGGGCAATCCGCGGCGCCGACATATACCTGCTTCAATCCAGGCCCATTACTACACTCGGCCCAGCACAGTCATCGCGCGACCGCTGGGTCTGGAGCAACTTCCTCGCCCAGGAAGTCCTGCCAGACGTCGTCACGCCAATCACAAAGTCTACCATTGACAACTTGTTCGAGGCTATGTTCGACCCTGTCTTTGAGATTCTCTGCATCGATCGGGCAGGGATTCCTGTGTACGGTTACTTTGCCGGCCGCCTTTACTTCCACGCAAGCTTATGGGCAGCCGTCATAAGAACTCTCCCAGGTTCCAAGAAGTACGATTTCACGAAGGATACTGGGAGCAACTCGGCTCTGGCCAAAATGCTCGAGACCTTCGAAAGCATGACCGAAAACGACCTGCCGAAGATAAAAATCAGCCGGACGCGATTCATCCTGAAGATCCCTCTTCTAATCGCCGGAGTTCTTTCCTGCACCCCCAAGAAAGGGCAATCCATACTTACAGAAATCAGAACCAGGAATCAGAAATGGGAGCACCTTGACGTTGGCAGTATGCCTACCGAGCAGATTGCGGGCTGTTGTGCAGAGATCGTCAATGCCTTTCGTGAACTGCTGGGCAAGTCACTATGTCTATTCGGCACGATGATTGCCTATCCCGGCCTGCAATGGGTATGTGCAAGATGGCTTTCAGACGTAACCTACGCAGGCAGACTGCTGGCCGGGGTCGGCAATATGGACGATGCTCAGGCCGCGATGGACCTCTGGCAACTGGCTGTCAAAGCAGACAAATTACCAGAACTCAAGAAGGGCATCCTTGCAGGGGACTCCTGGCACAAAATCGCAGCAGCGATGTCCAAGCTGCCGCAGGCGAGTGCGTTTCTTGAAAGCTGGAACAATTTTATGGCTCGGCACGGCCACCACTGCCGGGCCGAAATAGAGCTTGGCAATCCGCGATGGTCTGAGTCGCCGGATTACATCCTTGGGCTGCTTCGTGGCTACCTCTGCTGCATCGACAAGACCAACCCTCTGGAAAATCATGAAGAAATCGCCCGCCAGCGCCTCTGTCTTGAGCAGCGATGCCGCCGACAGCTCAGGAATCCAATAAAGCGCTTGATATTCGACCATCTACTTGTGCGCTCTCAGAACGGCGCCCTCTTCCGCGAGAACATAAAAAGCGAGGCTGTAAAGCTGCTCGCAGCCATGCGGAGGTTGCTTGTTGAGCTTGGCGTCAGACTGCATGCACGCGATATAATTGCCCGTCCTGACGATATTTTCTTTCTAACGGTGCAGGAAATTGAACCCGTGGTAAACGTGCGGGCTGAGTTTGACATCAAGAATGTTATCGCCGAGCGGCGAGCAGAATACGAGAAATGGAGCTCAGTAACGCCTCCCGACTTAATCGTAGGCAGATTCGATCCTGGCCAATACATGCCCGAAGAGATCGCAACGGATCTTGACACCCTAAAAGGTTTGGCCGTCAGCCCAGGTGTGGCGACCGGAAAGGCAAAGGTAATTCTCAGAACCGACAGTGACAGCCGCCTTGAGGCCGGCGAGATTCTGGTAGCCCCCTTCACCGATCCGGGCTGGACGCCGTATTTTCTCCCCGCCGCCGGGATAGTGATGAACCAGGGCAGCCTGCTTTCGCACGGAGCTATTGTCGCCCGCGAGCTTGGCATCCCCGCGGTCACGAACGTAGGCGATGCAACGAAGATCATCAAGACCGGCCAGACCGTTCAGGTCGATGGCAACCGCGGAATAGTGAAAATCCTCCAGTAGCTCATCCCCGCCAGACGGTGACTTACTGATGTTTACGCAGAGAGTTTTCCCGCAATCAGGGCGCTCACTTTTTCTGTTGTTTCTGTGTATGAAGCACTCTCGGTGTTATGGGGTTAGCTGCTTTACGGGAGGTTGAATAGAGGCTCGCTCAAGAATCTTGTTCGCAAGAGACTCAAAGTCCTGGTAACATGCACTCACCGCCGAAACGTGCGCTCCGATGGCGCCGTCGGCAGGCTTCAAGTGGAAGATGGGCTTAACAGCCTCTTGCGCCATGGGCATGAGACTGCGATAGTGCTTGAGCAGCGACAAACATTCGGGATCATTCGTAATGGTGACGCCAGGCAACGCCGATTTGTCTAAGACCTTCTCCGCATAAACCTTCGGAATCCTTGCGATCCACTTCTCATACGCCTTGACAGGTCGGTCCAACCGGATTGAATGCTGCAACACGATATAACCTAAAGGTTTAATCGAACCGGCAGGGAGCAGTAGGCCGGAGACGGGATTTTTTTTGATCCTTTCCTCCCATTGTTTTCTCCAGTCACGCAACGTGGGTCCAAGGTTCTCAAGTCCCTTCAGCGAAAATAGGTCGGGCGATAAGGGGATTACCACGTAGTCTGCGGATATTAGTGCTGCGCGGTTAATGGCTCCCAGATTGGGACCCAAGTCCACAAGAACAAGCCTGGCTCCCTTCTCACCGGCTATCGTTTGCATAGTGCGATAAAAGGCTGAGAGAACCCGAAACGCTCGCTCTTTCCTATCAAGGCAAGCTGACCACTGCTGGGAGAGTTCATCTTCGAACGCCGACAATTCCAGGTCGCCAGCAAGTAATGTCAAATTGTCGGAAATCCTCACAGGATGAGGCTTCATAATGTCACCAACACCGCGCAGCAGCGGCTTGACGCATCCAAATATTGTGCCGTCTGGTTGAGATTCGTACAACTCCTCCAGCCGTGCTTCCGACAAGAAAGCCGCTGTCAAGTTAGCCTGCGGGTCAAGGTCTGCAGCGAGGACGGAAATGTCCAGGTCAGAGTACATCCATGCCAGATGGTAGACCAAGGATGTCTTGCCTACTCCTCCCTTGTTATTGAAGAAGGCGATGACAGGTATACTCATGCGCGCCTCCTGACCGTCGCAAGAACATAAGTGTCCTCAACATCGAATTTCGGTGGCGGATTCCCGTTACTCTCAAGTTCTTGGCGCGCGATCTCTATGCCCACCCCAAACTGCTGAACGAATCCCAGATTGCCCATAGCCTCGGCAAGAAAACGATTGCGGTAGTCCGTGACGCCGGGCCTCCCGAAGTTCTGACGTGTAACCTGTCCGTACGGGCCGCCTGGATTCATAATTTCTATGCGGTCATCGAACCAGTATACGCGGGATGGAGCGTTTGTGCCTTCGTACGTTCGATGCAGGATGGCGTTCCTTGTTAACTGTTCCAGAGCGGCGAGCGGATAATCCGGCTCCGTCTGTTCTGTCGGCTTGGAGACAACATCTGTCTTGATCGCAATGTGTGCCTTGAGCGTGGCATCCAAATTCTGAATTACTTCCGTAAGAGGTCCTGTGATTCGTTTCTGGTCCTTGATGGGATCGCTGAGTTCCTGACCGGCGAGACGAAGGAATTGAATGTAAGCGCCGGGTATCTGGTCACATGGTGACTTGCCAACGACAAGCAAGCCAAGCACTGTTGGCACATCGGAGCCGTCTGCGGTAATAAAACGCAGACTCGCCAGCTGGTCTTTTCGATCTCGCCTATTATGATCGAGGACATCATGTGCCACCGAGGAAGGCAGGTAGACCCGTTCAAACAGGTCGATATCCAGATCGGCAATTGTAGCAGTTGTAACGGGGCTGATGTCGAACGGCAGGTCACGTGACCTGCGTTTTTCAGAAAGGCGACGTTCTTCTTCAAGTGTTGCCACTCGCAGGGTGGAGCCCACCCGAATCCATGTGCGCCCGCGGAAACGAACCGGCGGAGCGTCCGAAGGTTCCACGATTACCACTGCAACTGGGACTCCCCTAAGTGTGCGCTTCTGGACCTTCATTGTGGGAAACGGCAGAATCGCGCCATCACGACCCATGTCAGCAAGTGTTCGGATCACCTTATCGGTAATGTCGAACCCGGCAGGTATTCCATCATCGTGTACTCCAACAAAAATCACCCCCGGCAGCTGATTGTTGGGCATGTCATTGGCGAATGCACAAATTGTCTTACGTATCTTGTCTGAGTCGGACAGCGACGCTTTACGCTCCGAACGATCGGATTCGCAATCATCTAGGAGATTTTCAAGTTCTTGATCGGTCATCCCGATTACCCTTGCACAAATTGCCGAGAATTGTGGGCTGGCAAACTCAGCTTTGGCGCAGAATTATACCATCTCTACAAATTGCTGGCAATATATTATATATCGCGTCGGCGTCGGAACCGACTATGGCGACTCCTGCGTCAACCGCAGAAATGTTACAGTGGCGAATGGGGCAGGCAGATCTGTCCACCTTATCACACTTTAGCCGGCCACGTGTTCCGCAACCATATCGCCGACCCGGCTGGTCGAGTAACCCATTTTGCCGGCCTGCAGGGATTTGAGCTTGTTGGCGGTTACAAACATCACTGCCTTCTCTACGGCATCAGCGGCCTTTTCCTGGCCCAGAGTGCTGAGCATCATCTGCACCGCGCAAATGGCGGCCAGCGGATTGATGACGCCCTTGCCGGTATATTTCGGTGCGCTTCCGCCGATAGGCTCAAACATACTGACGCCCTCGGGGTTGATGTTTGCCCCTGCTGCGATGCCCATACCGCCCTGGATGATTGCGCCCAGGTCGGTAATGATGTCGCCGAACATATTGCCGGTGACAATTACGTCGAACCATTCCGGGTTCTTGATCATCCACATACAGGTGGCGTCAACGTGGTAATATTCTCTTGCAACGTCGGGATATTCGGCCTTGCCCATCTCGTGAAAAGCCCGCTCCCACAAATCGTATATATAAGTCAGCACGTTGGTTTTGCCACAGAGAGCGAGGGTATTTTTTTCGCCTTTGCCGCGAGCTTTTTTGCCGTACTTGCGGGCGTATTCAAAAGCATATTTCAGGCAGCGGTCAACCTGGAATCGCGTATAGACAGCCGATTGCACCGCGACTTCTTGGGGCGTTCCTTTCATTGAAAATCCGCCCACGCCGGTGTAAAGGTCGCCGGTATTCTCGCGGACGACAACAAAGTCAATATCGTCCGGGCCTTTATTCTTGAGCGGCGTCTCCACACCCGGATACAGCTTGACCGGGCGCAGGTTTATATACTGATCCAGTTCAAAGCGGAGCTTTAATAGTATCCCTTTTTCCAAAATCCCCGGCGGAACATCGGGATGGCCAATCGCCCCGAGCAGGATTGCGTCGAATTTGCGAAGCTCCTCAATGGCGTTATCGGGCAAGGTTTCGCCGGTTCTTTTGTACCTTTGAGCACCAAAATCGAACGTTGTCAAATCGACTTTGAATTTGAACTTATCCGCCGCGGCCTTTAGTACCTTCACAGCCTCAGCAATTACTTCCGGCCCCGTCCCGTCACCGGGAATTACTGCGATTTTGTACACCTTCAGCTCTCCTTCTTTAAAGAGTGCTTAGACTTTTTCAGTATATGGTTTAGTAAACCGCCATCTTGAACTATCTGGCGAGCAAAATCCGGCAGCGGACTAAAACGAATATTTCTGCCGGTGGTTTTGTTTCTAATCAAGCCGGCTTTGTAATCGATCTCTAATTCATCGCCATCGCTAATTCTCTCAACAGCATCGGAGGATTCTATGATGTAGAAGCCGCAGTTGATAGCGTTGCGATAAAAGATTCGGGCGAAAGATTTTGCGATTACGGTCTGGATGCCTGCGCCGCGGATAGCCCAGACAGCGTGCTCTCTGGATGAGCCGCAGCCAAAATCCTCGCCGGCAACAATTGCATCGCCTGGCTTAACTTTATTGACAAAGTCAGGGTCTAAATCTTCCAGACAATGTTTAGCCAGGTCGGCTTGGTCGTCGGTATTTAAATACCTTGCCGGTATAATCTCGTCGGTGTTTACATGATCCCGCCTGTAAACATGTGCCGTACCCATAGTTATTCCTTCTTCTCTTGGTCCAGCCTTCTCTCGACTTCATATTTGACGTACGTCTGAGCGTATTGATACCACTTGCCCACTGCGCCGATCACCAGCAGCACCACCGTCAGTGCCTGAAGCAACACAAGGCCGGTACTCGTGCTGCCGCCGACAATCATCAAAAGCAATGTCATCAGACTACACACCGCCGCCACAGTAAACAAAATAGCGAAGAACCTCGATGGCTTCTTTATCTCTTCCACGCTACACCTCCAATCACATAAACCTCCTTGGGTCTGTTAGCTTTCCTTCAACTGCACTGGCCGCAGCTGTTGCCGGACTGGCCAGATACACTTCGCTTTTCGGATGTCCCATTCTGCCCACAAAGTTTCTATTTGTGGTGCTGACGCACTTTTCGCCTTCTGCCAGCACGCCCATAAAGCCGCCCAGACACGCCCCGCAGGTTGGGGCAGAGATGACACAGCCGGCATCATAGAATATGTCAAACAATCCTTCATCTTTTGCCTGTTTCCAGATGGTGGGAGTCGCCGGCACAACTATTGTGCGGATAGCAACCTGCCTGCCTTTCAAAATCTTCGCCGCAATCCGCAGGTCTTCGATTCGCCCGTTCGTACAACTGCCGATATACGCCTGGTCCATTTTTTTGCCGGCACATTCGCCAATTGGAACAGCATTACTCGGCAGATGCGGCAGTGCAACCATCGGCTCTAATTTGGAACAGTCGAACTCCTCAACCGCCGTATATTCAGCGTCCCTATCAGACTCGAAAATGGTATATTCTTTTTTATCTTTAAGGTGCTCATCGAGATACTGTTTTGTCACCTTATCGAATCCGATTATGCCGTTTTTTGCACCGGCTTCGATAGCCATATTCGTCATCGTCATTCTGGCTTCCATCGACATATCGCCAAGGGCCGGACCGACAAATTCCATCGCCTTATAGAGTGCACCATCTGTCCCGATCCTGGCGATGACCGCCAGAATGACGTCCTTGCTGTAAACCCCTGCCGGCAGCGAACCATTCAGCACAAATTTCATCGAAGCCGGCACACGGAACCATAGTTTTCCTGTTGCAATCGCCGCCGCCAGGTCGGTTGAGCCGATGCCCGTGCTGAATGCGGCAAACGCCCCGTAGGTACAGGTGTGTGAGTCGGGCCCGACGATAACTTCGCCGGGCCGGATGTGTCCCTGCTCCGGCAGTAGTGCGTGACAAACACCGGCTCTGCCGATTTTGTAATAGTGTTTTATCTTATGGCGTTTTGCCCAGTCGTCGAGGCGTTTGTGAAGCTCGGCACTTTGAATATCCTTAGCCGGCTGAAAATGGTCCGGCGTGACCACGATTTTTTCGCGGTCGAATACTTTATCTATTCCTTTCTCGGCCAGCATTTTTATAGCCGCCGGCCCAGTCACATCGATAAAAAGTACAACATCCAGTTGTGCATCGATAAGCTGACCGGCCACGACTTTTTTCAATCCAGCCGCTCTGGCCAGAATTTTCTCCGTTATTGTCATACTCATTTTCTTACGCCCGTGTGTTTTGAACTTCGATTTTCTGTAATTCGGATTTGTTTCGGATTTAGGATTTCGTGCTTTGGATTTCCAGTCTCAAAGCTCTCCTTTGAGGCCCGGTTCTTCACCTTGTTTCTTAGCCGCGACCATCCGGTTAATGGCGTCTACGTAGGCCTTTGCACTTGCTTCGATGATGTCGGTGGAGATGCCCCGGCCTATAAAGGTTCTGCCGTTTTCGGTGATTTTAACAGTCGCTTCGCCGAGCGCCTCTTTGCCGCCGGTGACAGCTTTTATTGAATAGCTTTCCAGCTTTGGCGCTAGGCCGGTAGCTTCTTTTATTGCTTCGTATGCGGCGTCTACGGGGCCGTCGCCGCAAGCGGCGGCCTGTTTCACCTCATCCCTAATCCGTATCTTAACGCTGGCGGTCGGCAAAGTTCCCGTCCCAGAAGCGACATGCAGATACTGAAGCTGGTAAATCTGCTCCACCAGGCGGATTTCCTCATTGATAATCGCCGCGATATCTTCGTCAAAAACCTCCTTTTTCTTGTCGGCAATCTCCAGAAATCGCTGGTAGGCGTGCTCGATTTCCTGCTTTGTAAGTTTATAGCCGAGCTGTTTGCACCTGTCGATAAATCCATGCCGTCCGGTGTGCCTGCCGAGCACCATGCGCGAGCCGACAAGGCCCACGGTCTCCGGGGTCATAATCTCATAAGTGGTGCGTTCTTTTAACATTCCGTCCACGTGAACGCCGGCCTCGTGCGCAAAGGCATTAGCGCCCACAATCGCCTTATTCGGCTGAATTACAAAGCCGGTCAGCTGGGAGACCAGTTGGCTTGTGCGGCAGATTTCTTTTGTATTGATGTTGGTCGTAACCGCCGGGGCGCCTTTGGGGGCGAAGAAGTCTGCTCTGGTGTGGATGGCCATAACGATTTCCTCAAGAGCGGCGTTTCCCGCCCGTTCGCCCAGCCCGTTGATGGTGCACTCGACCTGTCGTGCACCGTTTCGCACACCGGCCAGTGAGTTTGCCACCGCCAAGCCGAGGTCGTTGTGACAATGTGTGCTTATAATACACTTGTCGATGCCGGGCACGTCCGATTTAAGCTGGGCGATGATTCGCCCATACTCTTCCGGCAGGATGTAGCCGACTGTGTCTGGTATGTTCAGGGTGGTTGCACCGGCCTCGACGACGGCGGCTAAAACCTCGATAAGAAACGGCATCTGGCTTCTGCAGGCGTCTTCGGGCGAGAATTCCACATCGCAAGTTATGCTCTTTGCGCATCGAACAGCCTCGACAGCCATTTTCAGCACTTCGTCGCTGCCTTTTTTGAGCTTATATTTCATGTGTATGGGCGATGTAGCGATGAAGGTATGGATGCGTTTTTTTCGGGCTGACGCAATCGCCTTGCCGGCTGTCTCGATGTCTTCTTTGTTTGCGCGGGCAAGGGCTGCAACAACCGGCCCGGCCACTTGCTCGGCAACCTTTTGCGTGGCCTCGAACTGAGCCGGGCTGGAGATAGGAAAACCCGCCTCAATTATGTCAACGCCCAAGACCGCGAGCTGGCGTGCGATTTCAAGTTTTTCGCTGACTGATAGCGATGCGCCCGGCGATTGTTCGCCGTCTCGTAAAGTGGTATCAAATATCAAAACTTTTTCTTGTGACATCTGGTTTTTCTCCCAAATTTTTAGGCTAATTATCCCCAAGGGGCCGTTAAATTGCCACGAATTTGCAGGAAAAAGGAAGATATTATACGAATCTGGGGTGGAGGTATTATTGCGCCTTGCCCGCCGCCACGTCTCGCGTCGTAAGACGCGGGGGCAGGCGGCGCAACAGCAGCGTACCGAGGCTGAAAAGTGCCTTGTAAGAAGAACTGGTTATGCAGATTTCACTCATACAAATAATTATACGAGGGAAATAACCGTTTGCAAGAAAAATTTTGGCCGCGGATACCCGCGTACGCGGGCACAAGTTTACCTGATTAGCGCGGAATTCTTTTATTTGACGGGAATTGGGATTTTCGGTATTGCGGAGTTTGAAGGATGCATGCAGGTCTGGCGGAATTCCTTGTCTTGATGGCCAGGCATGTATTCGCCAGGCAATCTGCGCCCGGAGTTCCCAAAATCAGTCGAATGCTTTCTGCCCTTTATTTGACTGCACTAAAACAAGGTTGTCGGCACGTCACAAAAAGCAAGAAGCAAGTGGTACACGGTTATGGGTTTACCGACTGAGGGGCGATTGTGTTTGGAGCGATAACAGTGGGAAAAGTATTCGATTTCTTGCGCAAAGGACCAGTTACCCGCCGGACAAATCCGCATCGATGATATGTATCGTTTGAAATGCCTGTTTATTCTGTTAGCCCATTCTTCTTCAGTATCGGACTGCACATAGCCCAACATGCCCGCCTCCGACTGTTTTGCAGCGTACTTTCCACAAAGAAAGTCCTGCAATCCTCCTTTTCCAAGATATTTCTGAGATCCGAAGGTTTTGCCAGAGAGTCTCTTGGCCTCAAAAGGATAACAGGGGTGTGGGCCTCGCCCAGTCAATACAAGCTCGATGTCCACCCTTGGGCGTCGTTTTCCAAGACGACCCGGAACGTTGACCGGAGAGTCATCACGCACGTCGAAACTACAAGCCCAAGTGGGAGCAAAGCGTTCTTGGGTAACTTCCCTGATTTGTTTGACGAGTTCACCCGTGATGTCAGGTTCCTCAAAATTTTTGAAGTGCACGGCATCAAGGCGGTCATACCCCATTTTGACTAGTTTGAAGACCTTTTTGCGGAAGATTCTATAGTATTCATCGCTATCAACACACGCCATCCTTGTTTTTGTTGGCCGGGCTAATATGGACATTCTTTATCCTGCTATAGAGCTGTCAATTTATCCGCAATAAACTCATCCGCGTCGACAAGGGCTTGACTCTTAAGCCAATACAATCTCTCTCTCGGTTTGAATATGTAAGTAGTCCGGCCCTCAAAAAATCTAAGGCCTCGGTTAAAGTAAATCCATTGCCCTTGTTCTTTTGGAAGTTGCCTAGCAAGTTCTGCAAATGCCGCTTGTGTTTGTGGGTCAACTTTAATTACTTCGGGCGGGCCAGCACGTGGGGTGGTTACATGTAGTATTTTTATTATGGCTGAATCCTCAGAGTAATAAACCTTAATTTGATGGCTATTTGCTTGATTTAAGAAACCGTCGAGTTCACTCTTCATTATAGCAGCATATGTCGTTATCTCCGATTTACTTGATAATTTAACTGCTTCTCTTGCAATTGCACCTTCATTTAATTTCATACGTGTTTGTAATAAATCATTAATCAAATACTGTTCCGAGTTAGTAATTCCTAGCAAATCATATACAACCTTATTCACTTGGTTTAGCATTAATTTGACGTTATTGTCTTGTTGAGACCCATCGAAAAGCGGACCAGCAGAGCGGTCTCGACTATTTAATGATGTTTCGACTAAGTCATTATACAATTTTACCCATCTGGAAAGTTCATGCCTCGATAAATTGCCGACCGGAATTGGAAGTCTATTAAGATCATCCACGTTAAGACGGTCACGTTCAATACCCCATAAAGCTGATGATAAGTATTGATGGTATGCAACAAAATCAGATTTAAGATACAAACAAAGGGCCTTGAGCATATCGGTTTGAGCCCCTTTTCCCGCTATACCAATTTGTCTTGGTGGGACAAGTATGAATTCATCAGAGAATATTGCGAATCTTCTTGGTGAATCTACGATTATATGTGGAGGATAGCACACTTCAAGAGGCGTGGCCTTCCTACCTTTTCTTACATACGCTCTTGATTCTTCAACTTGTGTAAAGGCTTCGGCAGGGAAAGAATGGATTTTGCCACAACCACGAAGTTTGTCCATAATGAGTTCATTCTTGCCAATAATTTCTTCAATTGGATCAACCAAATCGTGGTCCACTAATTGCGGTGAGGAGTATTCACGTAATTGAAGTCCTTCTGAAATAGCTAAATTATGAACCCTTCTAAACTCTGAGAATGAGATAAAACGTTTGGTTATAGATTCCAGTAAACGTTTATCCTGGACTGTCCCCCACATTGCAAGTTTCCAAGGGAAGCCTTCACCACTTACAGCTTCTGAAAGTCGTATTTCTCGAATTCCACAATCATTTACAATAACTGTCCACAACTTTTCCTTTTTGTTTCCATCTTTTTTATAACGCGGCAATTGGTCAACAGCAAAAGGTGCATAAGTAATTATGTTTTGGACCTGTTTATGCTCTTGTTGCAGTAGAGAATAGAAAAAAGCTGCTGCTGGATTGACGGCACCTTGAAATAAAAGATGTCGAAGATTAGAGAAGTTCACTACGCACCATGTTTCTGTCTTGGCAAAAAATTTGGAGCGGAAACTCTTGGCGGTTTTTTTGAAAAGAGTTGTTGCCGGCATTAACAATCCAACTAAACCGTCCTTTGAAAGGGATTGTGTTACTTTCCATGCGAAGGCTTCGGCTAACTGGTTGCCACTGACAGGATGCTTAACTTTGTTTTGCTGCATCCAAGCGAGAGCGGCACGGTCAGCAGGTTCCAGTTTCTCGGGTTTTTCGGCGTTTACTTCTTTCCAGGGTGGATTGCCAACAATCCAATCATAACCATTCTTCGGTTTGACCTTCTCGCATTTTGAATCTGGGTCAAAAAAGCCTTTCTTGCAATAGAAAATATTCTGATCGCGTAATGTAGGAAGAGGGGATTTGGCTTTTGATAAGTCAGGAGGATCCACATAATCGAGAAGTGTAAGAATTAGGCTTAGTTCTGTGACTCCACAAGCATCTTCATCAACTTCAAGACCATATATATGATGAGTAAGTAACTTACTTAATTTACTCGGTTGAATTCCGTTATTTAATTGTGGAACAAGTGTTCGCTCTATAAGTCTCCTGTAACATTGGACGAGGAAGGCGCCCGAACCACACGAGGCGTCAAACACTTTCATGCGTTTTTTAAGAGGTCTCTTTGCATCAAGCTCATCAAGCATGAAATTTACCAAGTGAATAGGCGTGTAATATGCTCCTTTTTTGCGGCCTTGGCCTTCAGCGTGCAGAAACTGTTCGTACACCACGGAAAGTGTCTCAATAGGAATATATGCAAAATTATAAGCTGGAAATCCCAAATGCATTTGTCCTGAAACCGGTTCATCTCCTTGGAAAGTAGATGCAACTTTTCTTACGTGCGCATCTTTGAATGTACCCTTTTTGGGGAGGGGAAATACAGATCCGTTTAACCAATTCTCAAGTTCTTTTTCTAAGGAATAAAGTGCTGAAAGGGTAGCATTTCGCCCGAAAACTTCATCATACTTGATGTCCCATGCATGTAGCTTGCGGTCGGAAAGTATATCTCTTTCTCGCAAATACCATAAGTAAACATATTTGCCTATTAGAGTATGAGCGATATTCGTTGGTAATGATGGAGTTTCGTTTCTAAGTTGCTTGCCAAGTTTTTTTAGACTATCGAGAAGTTTCCAATCTACTCTTGTGTTGGGCTTAATATGTTCGGACCAATTTTGAAAGATAGTGCCGTTATCAATAGACTCGGCTTTGAAGTCTGAAAACTTCCTTAATATCTCGGTTGCTTCCTTGGCAGCTTGGAGAATGGATTGATCCTTAATAGAATCAACTTCCGTTGCTGTTCTGTGTTCATACGCAAAACCTCGATATAAACTGAATCGATAGGGTGTAACTACCAATAAAAAAGGAACAATATTCTGATTCCAAACGAGTTTATGTATTTCCGCGGCCTGATGTTCGTCTTCTGCCTCACACACATATACCAAAGGAACCACAGACTGGTTTGCAAGAGCCTCCGCCGATTGTTCTTTTAAGGTATACACTCCGCGCAGGCGACAAAATTCTTCAGCTCTCCGGAAAATGTGCGAAAAACCTGCATATTCGCGAAGACGCGGGCCCTCTAGAAAAAAGGGCGAGTCTTTATACTCAAGAAGCCTCAGAATTGCATTAGTATCCATCTATACCAATTCCTTGCGATTGGGGCACAACTCTTTTCTTCACACAGCCTTACGCCAGCGTGCTGATGCTTCAAATTGGTTGAGGACAAAAAATTATAGGCTGATTCGAAGCTCAGGGGAAGAAAAAAATGGGCTTCGCGGTGGACGAATACTATTTTCTCTTCTTTCGGAACATATATTTACGACCCAAAGTTCAGAACCGCAAAAGGCCCCCGGTATTTTTTAGCGGTGCTATCATAGGCCCCACTGGGTGGATCAAAAAATGGGTCCGCCCCGTGCGATAGGCGCAGCCGGCATCTCACCGGGTAAATCCGCGCTAATCAGTCTCTAATACAAATTGCGGAAACTACTTTCAGACACAGATTTACAGAGGTTTACACAGATTCTTCAGCTTTATTCCTCTGACCCGTGTCCATCGGTGTCAATCCGTGTCCAATAGAAGATTTCTGCTTGACGCCGGAGTCCTTTCTCGGTATAATATGCCCTTAACTAATGGACTAGAATCACACTATTAAACAGTTCATCGTTCGTGGTTCATAGCCGATAGACAATTGCAAACTTGTGCCCGCGAAGGCGGGTATCGCAACTCAGCAGGACTTGCTCATGGGCATCATCTCACAAAATGCCATCAAACACATCCTGTTATCCTATCAGGGCGGAATTAGCGGAAAATCCGGGCGCGCCGGGAGACTTTTTATGCAAAACAAAGCCAATTTCCGAAAACGCCAAATGAACATAAGCGTCTTTACCATAAAGGATTATGAAAATGAACCCGCTTTCGGCATCCCGAAAAGCAAACCCAAACAAACCCAATTTCAAAATGCTATCTGGTTCAAAATGGGTAAGAACAAAAGAGAGTCTGTCCTGGGCCTCATCGACTTCGCTCAGCATGAAGTTTCGGCGCTGCTGTTGTTTGAAGCCAAGGCAGAGGTTGCTCGGCTGCAGCGCAGAACTTGCCTCACAAGGCGGAACAAATCTCTGGCAAAATCTATGAATGGGGGCTATAAA
>JAFNGF010000366.1 GCA_017885385.1 Planctomycetota bacterium | reverse complement strand
CAGGGCAAGCTCTGAGCCGGGTCGAAGGATTTGAGGGCTAAATATTTAGCCCTGCAATTTATTGCAAGGTTCCCGAACCGGCGAAGCGGGGTTCCCTACGCGGTGTTTATCCGACGATGATGGCCTCCACAGGGCACTCGTCGGCGGCCTGCTGGACGGCATCCTCGTACTCAGCGGGAACCTCATCGACCTTGACCTGGGCCATATCGTCTCCCATCTCGAAGACTTCAGGACAGGTATCACAGCAGAGCCCGCAAGCCGTGCAGGTATCTTCAATTCTGACTGTCATAACAAATCCCCTTTATTTTGCCGTTGGTTAGTGAGCGCGCCGATTATTCTACTGGAGTATTCGGTAGTCAATAGAAAATTGTTCGCGGTTTGTCAAGTTTAGAAGCAAATTTTTTAGACCGGCAGGAGCAAACCCGATTTGCCTGTATTTGAGCAGAAAAAGGGCCTCCCGTATTACTGGAGCCAGTGCCGAGCCATGAGCATAAAGTCCACAAAATCAACCCTGCAATCGCCGTTTATGTCGCCGGCGATAATTACTTCGCAAAGAGGTTCGCCGAAATAAGATTTGCTCGCCTCCGCCGTGCCGCCATAAGCGCCCATATTTATTATGCCGCCGTTGGGAAATGGCTCGTAGCTTATAGGCGACATTGGGTCGCCGGCATCGAGGCAGGGACTTGTGACACCGTCTTTAACCCAGCTTTGGCTGTTCGGGTCCCACCTGCCGGCCTCGGATTTCAAATGATAGTCGCTGCTCCTCGTGGCGGCAAAACATGGGTCAGCATCAAGGTTGCCTGTGCCCGGCCAGCCGCCTTGAACATCGCAGTATGTCACGCTGGCATTATCATCGGGGTTGTAAAGCTGCCGCTGTCCGTTGCCCCATACTATTGAATTGACAACCGCCCCCTGCGATATCCAGATGCCGATGCCGGTATTATCCGCAGCGGTGCAACTAGTGATTTCGGCCCCGCGAATTGCCCGGATGCCAGAGTCATAATTCTGTACCACTACACAATTGCAGATGACGGGGTTACTGGCATACGCCCAGATACCGGCGGTGCCGTTTGCAGCGATGTAGCAGTTGGCAATCGTGACGTTGTCGTGACTATCGAGCAGAATCCCGCCGTCAGGATTCTCGACAATCCGGCAGTTATTGATAACAACCGGTGCATAACCGAAGGGGTAGTCAGCCTGCGCAAACGCTGATCCCTGCGCAGCATTAGCGCCGACTGCTCTTACCAGGATACTGCCGTAGCAGCGGACCGCTCCCAGGCTCGCGTGGCGTATGGTGAAGCCTTCAATGCGGGCAGGCCCCATTCTATTGCCGACAATATGGAAGCCGTAACCTTTGCCCTGGCAGTCAATAATTGTCGCATCGGGGCCATTTTCTGAGCGGATGGTCACGGATTTGCCATTGAAGTCGATGTCCCGATTGCCCGGGCCGGTATAAATGCCGTCGGCGACAATTATGGTATCGCCGTCTGATGCAAGGTCGATAGCACCTTGAATCGTGCCGGGCTGCTGCTATCCTGCGAGTCTTGCCATTAGATGCCACATCGCCGAGACCACGCGGACGCGACCCTCCGGGTTTAGATGGCCGGCGTGAATCTCTTTGGTGTAATTCTGGCTTATGACTTCATTGCCCTGGGCGTTTGTCAGCTTGACGCCGTTAGGCTCGTGACATTCGATATCTGCGATGTCGAACAGGATTTTGCCGTTGGCGGCACAGTAAGAGCGTACCTGGGCGTTAAACAGGTCCGTGCCGGCCTGGCCGTCCCTGGTCAAAGGTATCGTCCACCAGACAAACTTTTTGCCCGGATAATCTGTCTCCAATTGCTCCATCCGGCTGCGGAAATACTCCCAGTCAGGATGGCTGCTGCCCAGAGCGTCGATGTAGCAGAACTTCATCGTAAAGACATCAAAGTCGCCGGCTCGTGACGCGGTTTGTGCGACCAGGTCGTCGACCTTGGCCTTCCAACCTGGATTGCCGCGGTTCTCAAGACGCCAGTTGCTGCGGTCGTATTTGCCGGGCGGAAAACCGGAGCAGGCTGATTGGGTCGGCTTGGAGCCCGCCAGGCAATCCAGTCCCCAATTGATGCCGTCGCCCACGGATGCGTGCCGCATCAACATTCGCAGCGCGGCCGCCTTTGGCAGATAACTATCCGGGACAACGGAAAGGTCCACGCAGTTATGGTCAATAATAATTGCCGCGGCAGCAGCGGACTGCCCAGGATCAACGTAGATGATTCTTCCGGAGGCCGCGCAGGCCATCGCCGGCAACAATACAACTATTGCCACATAGCCTTTTGCGGTGGCTCTTGGCATATCTGCTCCTCCTGAAAAGCGACTGGTTAAAGTTGGACACAATTTTACCAAATAAACGGCGCTTTTGCCAGAAGTTTGCAAGGCAAAGTTGCTGATGCAGGTCGGCCAAAGCCCTCAATTCAAAATGTTCCTGTGGAAAACTCCCACCTGTTCTGCTATACTGACTTGCGAATTCTGGGTTCTGAGTGCTGCTATGGCTTACACGGTACTGGCAAGAAAATACAGGTCGCAGACGTTTGATGACGTCATCGGGCAGGACCCTATCGCCAAGACGCTAAGAAACGCCATAAAGACCGGCAAGGTGGCGCACGCCTATCTTTTCGCCGGCACGCGCGGCGTCGGCAAAACAACTATGGCACGAGTGCTGGCAAAATCACTCAATTGCCTGGCCGTTGGCGCTCCTACCACACAGCCGTGCTGCAAGTGCGATAGCTGCGTCGCGATAAGCATCGGCGAAGATATCGACGTCATCGAGATAGACGGCGCGACAAATCGCGGAGTCGACAACGTTCGTGAGCTCCGAGAAAATGCCATCTTTCGGCCTGCTCGTGCGAGATTCAAGATATACATCATCGACGAAGTCCACATGCTCACCACCGAGGCGTTCAACGCGCTGCTCAAGATACTGGAAGAGCCGCCCAGCCATGTAAAGTTTATATTCGCCACTACCGAGCCGAATAAGGTCATTCCCACCATTCAATCCAGATGCCAGCGGTTCGATTTCAGGAATATAAGCCCGGCCAAAATCGCTGAGCAGCTTAAGTTCGTGCTTGGGCAGGAGAAAATACAGTACCAGGAGGACTTGATTTTGCCGCTTGCCAAGATGGCAACCGGCTCGATGAGAGATGCCCTGAGCCTGCTGGATAGACTGATAAGCACGGGCATAGAACCTTTGACGGCCGAATTGCTCCAGGAGTTTCTCGGCCAGCCGAACAGTGAAAAAATTTATAATCTCATAGGCCAGATCGGCGACAGCGATGCAGCCGGGACGCTTGCCGCCGCAGAGGATTTGATCAGCACCGGCCTGAGCGAGGTCCAGATCGCCGACGCCCTTATCGACTTTATGCGTGACATTATGGTCATAAAATCCGCTCCAGGCGAAAGTGACTTTCTGCTTCTGACGGCTGAGCAGCGAAAGCGGACCGGCGACTTAGCGGAGAAATTCGACACTGCTGCTCTTATTTACAACATAACGGCTCTTGAAAGGCTGCGATGGGCCCTTAAAAACAGCGATACGCCCCGAGCGCTTCTGGAAGCGACGTTATTGCGTTTTGCGCTCGCGCAGCATTTTCTGAACGTTGACGAGCTTATGTCACAACTAAAAGGCGGGGCGACCGCAGCAGTTAAAAAAAAAGAGCCGACAAGTCTAAAGGCTAAGGCCGGCAGCCAGCCGCCGGTCACTAGTCACGAGCCGCCAGACGCCGGCGACCGCAAGCCGGATACAAGCAAAGAGCAGCCGCCGAAGTCGCCGGTCGCCAGCGAAGAGCAGGCGAAAACTCAGCCGAGTACGGGACAGTCTGAAATCAGCAGCCAAAGGAAGAACGAGATAGTAGGTGACCCTGCTGTTAAAATGGTCCTTCTGGGCCTGAACGCAACCATCAGCAGCATCGAAGAAAACCCAAGCGATTGATTGTTGGTGACCGTACCAGGGTAGATCGCAGTTTAGCCGTCGCCGTTGCGGCGACGGCTGGCAGCCTTAATCGCAGTATGTGTTTAGCCAGGGGAAAGCCATCCCCAATCCGCCAAACGGATGGCGGATTGAGGCTGCCACCCGACGGGCGCAGCTTGCGGCTGTCCGGTCCGAGCGGCACAGGTATACTAATACCGCGAGACGTTTACCTCGGTCATAGTGCCGGTAACCAGAAAGATTGTCCGCTCGCAGATATTCGTCACGCGGTCGGCGATCCGCTCAAGATTGTGAGCGGCCCAGATAAGATAGGTCGCCCTTGTAATCGTTTTGGGGTCCTCAATCATATATGATAGTAGCTCGCGGTAGACCTGCTCGTGGAGTAAATCGACCTCATCATCCTCGGCACAAATCGCCTTGGCGGCCTCGGCGTCACGTCTTAGAAAGGCATCGATGCTTCGTTTAAGCATGTTGACGCCTATGTCCGCCATTTGGGGGATGTCCACCAAGGGTTTGACCAGAGGTTCGGTGCCGAGCATAACGACTATTTTGCCGATACCCTCAGCATAGTCGCCCATACGCTCAAGCTCGGTGACGACACACAAGACAGCGACGATTTCTCGCAAATCCGAAGCCACCGGCTGTTGCGTTGCGATGAGATTGATGCACTTTTCCTCGATGTCCCATCGCTTTTTGTTTATAAGGGCATCATCATTTATGATCTGCTTACCCTCAGCGACGTTACGCGCTTTAAGGGCTTCTATCGAGCGATTGATCGCTGCGACGACCATCTCGCCCATGACAGTAACTTCTTTTTCGAGCTCTTTAATGTGCTCTGCGAAACTTTTTCTGATCATTGTTATCTCCAGAAAAATCAGCCGAAGTGACCGCTTATATAGTTTTCGGTAAGCTCTTGCTTGGGATTAGTAAAAACCTGATTTGTTTGCCCGAATTCAACAAGCTCTCCCAGGTACATAAACCCTGTATAATCTGACGCCCTTGCCGCCTGCTGCATGTTGTGGGTTACAATTACCAGGGTATATTCCTGCTTGAGAGCCTGCAATAATTCCTCGATTCTGAGTGTCGCGATGGGGTCGAGAGCCGAGCACGGCTCATCGAGCAAGATTATATCGGGTTTTAGAATCAAAACCCTGGCGATGCAGAGCCGCTGCTGCTGCTCGAGCATTAGAGTGCGGGCGTTATTTCCAAGTTTATCTTTGAGCTCCTGCCAAAGGCCGACCTGCTCAAGGCCGCCCCGGATGCTCTGGATGATTTCGTCTTTTCCATCCAGCATACGGTGAATACGCAGGCCAAATTTAAGGTTATTATAGATCGACAAATCAAAGACGTTCGGTCTTTGAAAGACCATTCCGACCTTTTTGCGCAGAGAAATTAGATCGGTATCCGGCTCGAGGATATTGAGGCCGTCGATAACTATTTTGCCTTCGACCTTTGTGTGCTCGATAAGGTCGTTCATCCTATTGAAGCATCGCAGAAGCGTGGATTTGCCGCATCCGGAAGGCCCCACGATGGCGGTGATATTCTGCCCCGGAATTTTCATGTTTATACCCTTGAGGGCGAGGAAATCGCCGTAGTATAAATTCAGGCCGACCGTTTCGATTTTGGGCACAAGCTCCATATTATCCGAATCTTCCGCTTATGTAGTCGTCCGTGCGCTTGTCGCGCGGCTTGGTAAAGAGCACGGGCGTTTGACCAATTTCAACCAATTCCCCCATCAGGAAAAACCCGCACCGCTCACTGACACGTCCTGCCTGCTTGGTGTTGTTCGTTACCAGTATCTGTGTGTAGTTTTCTTTGAGCTGCTGCATAGTATCTTCGACCTTCGCGGTTGAAATAGGGTCCAGCCCCGAGCACGGTTCATCATAGAGAATTACCTGCGGCTCTACTGCGAGGGTGCGAGCTATGCAAAGTCGCTGCTGCTGCCCGCCGGATAGGCGCGCCGCCGGCTCACTAAGGCGGTCCTTGACCTCCTCCCAAAGATAAGCCTTCTTCAAGGCGGTTTCGACAATCTGGCTAAGTGTGTCCTTGCCGGTAAAGCCGTGAACCTTTGGGCCGTAAGCGACATTGTTGTAGATACTGACCGGCAGCACCTGCGGCAGGGCGAAAATAATGCCGATCTTCTTACGCAGAATATTATCGCTCAGGGTTCGGATATTTTGCTCGCCCAGGAAAATCTCGCCGGTCTGCTGATAGGAGATGTTAAGATAATTAAGCCTGTTTAATGCTCGCAAGAAGGTGGTCTTTCCGCTATTGGCAGGGCCAATAATTCCGAAAATCTCGTTCTTATAGATTTCCAGGTTTATGTCCTTTAAGACCGTAAGCGCGCCGAACCAGCAGTTCAAATCAATAGTCCTTATTATCGCTTCTGCTACCATAGTCTTTTTTTTCTGTAATGGGCACGCAGTATTATACTTGCCAGGTTCATCAGGAACACCAGAGCTATAAGCACAAAACCCGTGGCGAAACTAAGCTCTGCCGGCATGTTCGGGACCTGGGTGGAGATAACGTAGAGATGGTACGGTAGTGCCATAACCTGATCGAAGAGCGAGCGCGGCAGACGCGGCAGATAAAATGCGGCAACTGTAAAAAGGATGGGTGCTGTTTCGCCGGCCGCCCTACCCAGACTCAAGACCGTTCCGGTGAGGATCCCCGGCACCGCATAAGGCAAAACGCAATGTCGCACGGTCTGCCATTTTGTAGCCCCCAAAGATAAACTAATCTCCCGAAAGCTGACCGGCACGGATTCCAGCGCCTCCTTGGTAGCGGTGATAATTACCGGCAGACTCATTATCGCAAGCGTCAATGAGCCTGCAAGGATGGATGTCCCCAGCCGCAAGAATAGTACGAACATCGTAAACCCGAAAAGCCCGTACACAATAGATGGGATTCCCGAAAGATTCACAACCGACAGCTTCACGAGGCGCGTGAAAAAGTTGTCCCTGGCATACTCAACAAGGTAAATCGCGGATAGCACGCCCAGCGGCAGGGAAAATAACATTGTGCCGACCACCAGAAGGATTGTGCCCACGATTGCCGGAAAGATGCCGCCCTGTCTCATTCCGTTGCGAGGCGGCTGAGTGATAAATTCCCAGCTTATCGCCCCGATGCCGTTCTTGGTTACGTAGAAGATCGTCAGTAAAATCGGCGCAATAACAAACAAAGTGACAACCCCGAGCACAATAAAAGCAATCTGTTGGCGGAGTTTTGCCGCGTTCATTTTCTCGCCCTTCTTAAAAACGCATCGGCGATGAAGTTTATTATGAAAGTTATCACAAATAGGACTAAACCGACCGCGAAAAGGGCAAAATAATGCTCGGAGCCGCTGACGGCCTCACCCATCTCACCGGCGATTGTCGCGGTAAGAGTTCGCAAAGGCTGAAGGATCGATTTGGGTATCACGGGCGAATTGCCGGTCACCATCATTGCGACCATTGTTTCACCGATTACCCTGCCGATCCCTAACATCACGCCTGCGATAATGCCGGACGAGGCTGATGGAAGGATGACCCGCCAGAGGGTTTGCCAGCGTGTCGCGCCCAGGCCAAAGGCTGCCTCTTTGTAGGTCCTCGGCACACTTACCAGAGCATCCTCGGCAATGGTGATGATGGTTGGTAAGGCCATAAACGCCAGCAGCAGACTACCCGTCAGGCCGCACATGCCGGTAGTCAAACCCAACACGTTCCTAAGAGCCGGGCCAAGCCAGACGATGCCGATGAATCCTAAGACAACGCTCGGAATCGAAGCCAGAATCTCGACCAGTGACTTCAGCACAAGCTTTAGAGATTTCGGCGCGACCTCGGCAATGAACATAGCCGAGGCAATGCCCACAGGGACACAAATAATAATGGCGCCGACCGTAACGTATAGCGAGCCGAGAAATAGCGGAATGACGCCGAACCTGGGCGGCTCCGAGATGGGCAGCCAGCTCCTGCCGAAAAGGAATTTGCCCAGCGGATATACGCCGAATAGAGACAGAGAATCCTTTAGCAAAAATAAGAACAACAAAAATACAAGGATGATGACCAGCAGCCCGCTGAGCTTGATAAGCGATTCTATAATGTATTCGCTAATCCTTCTGGGCAATTGTTGCTCCTACCGGCACAAAACCGGTCTCTCTGAACTGCTCCTGGCCTTTCGGACTCAAAGCAAAGTCGATAAATAATTTAGCTGCCCCCCGTGGCTCGCCGTTGGTATAAAAATAAAGGGGCCTGGAGAGCGGGTATGTTTTCTTGATTACATTCTCGACATCGGGCGGATAAAACTGCTCGCCCTTAGCCAGCAGCAGCGCCTTTATCCTTTCAGAAACGTAACCCATCCCCAAATAGCCTATCGCCGTTTCGTTGGTTACAACCTCTTCGACAATGGTCTGCGAAGAAGTCAGTAGAAGCGTTTGGGCGGAAAACTCTTGCGAGGCATCTTTTTTGCCGAGCTGGATCACCTCCTCTTTGAAGTATATGTGCGTGCCCGAGCTAACCTCCCGCGATAGTGTAACTATGCGAAGGTCTTTTCCTCCAAATTCTTTCCAATTAGTCGCCTTTGCCGTAAATATTTTGTGCAGGTCGCCAATAGTCATTTTGTTGACGGGATTATCCTTGTTTACAATCACGGCAATTCCATCGTAGGCTACTACAAATTCTTTTGGAAAGACGCCACGCTTGTTGGCGATTTGTATTTCCTTTGGTTTCATCTCGCGCGAGGCTGAGGCCACATCGCAGGTTTTGCTTATTAGAGATGCGATTCCCACGCCCGTGCCGCCGCCCGTTATCGCTACAAACACGTACGGGTAGTCCTTCATAAATTCTTCGCTGACTT
>JAFNGF010000365.1 GCA_017885385.1 Planctomycetota bacterium | reverse complement strand
CGGCTCAGCGTTGTTTACGCGAGGGGAAACGCAATCGCTGGTAACCGTAACTTTGGGCACCATCAGGGATGCGCAAATTATTGACGGTTTGTTGGATGAATATACTCAGAGTTTCACCTTTCATTACAATTTCCCGCCATTTTCTGTCGGCGAAGTGCGGCCGGTTCGCGGGCCTGGCCGAAGAGAAATCGGACACGGTGCTCTGGCAGAGCGGTCGCTTGAGGCGGTTATGGCGGCAGACGACAAATTCGCATATACCATCCGGCTGGTCTGCGACATTACCGAGTCAAATGGCTCCAGCTCGATGGCTTCGGTTTGCGGCGGTTCATTGGCCTTAATGGACGCAGGAGTTCCGATCAGCAAGCCTGTTGCCGGCATATCAATTGGAATGGTAAGCGACAAAAACGGTCGATGTGTGCTGCTGACCGATATCGTCGGGGAAGAAGACCATTTTGGCCAGATGGATCTGAAAGTCGCCGGCACCTCTGCCGGCATCACGGCCCTACAGCTTGACATTAAAGCCGAAGGGTTGGACCACAATGTGCTGGTGCAGGCATTAGAACAAGCGAAAGCCGCCCGCTTGAAGATTCTGAAGATTATGGATGAGGTTATCAGTAAACCCAGAGTTGAGTTAAGTAAATATGCGCCGAAGCTGATAACGCTCGCCATCGACCCTGAATATATAGGCAAAATAATCGGCCCCGCCGGCAAAATGATTAAGAGCATTCAAGAGCAGACGGATACAACCATCGAAATTGAAGAGGACGGAACTGTCTACATAAGCTGTCTGGACGGCGACGGGCACCTCAAGGCTAAAGAGATTATCGAATCGCTTACACAACTTCCGGAGGTGGGGCGAATATATGCGCAGTCAAAAGTGGTATCCGTGAAAGACTTTGGAGTATTTGTCGAAATCACGCCCGGCGTGGAAGGCTTATGCCATATCAGTGAGCTGAGCGACAGCTTCGTCAAGAACGTGGACGAGGTCTGTAAAGTCGGGGACGTGATAGCGGTAAAGCTTATAGCCATTGACGAGCAGGGCAGATTTAAGCTCTCACGCAGGGCGGCTCTTGCTGAAATGCGCAAAGAAGATGAAAAAAAACCGGTAGCACGAAAGTAGTCCACCGGAAAATCGCCTCGAAAATCAAAAGCCCAAAATCGTGACTCGATGCTGGATGCTCGATGCTCGCGGAAGGAAATTCGCAAATCGGGAATCGAGTATCGAGTATCGAGTATCGAGATTTTTTTGGGCTTTTCAGGTCTCTCAGGTGAAAGGCCGGCAAGTGACCCAGCTTGTAGGCGGAATCGTTATTGGTTTACTCTGCGGTTTTCCGGCGGCAATTTTGGTTCTGCGCAAAAGCTTCCGCCGCACGAGCGCCTCGCAGCAAACCACGACGCCGGTCCAGCAGCAGGAGCAGGCAAATAGAAACAGTCACATTTTGCAGCTTGTAGAATTAAGCAAGCTGACGGGCGAGCTTGCCCATGAGATCAAAAATCCGCTTTCTACGATAAAGATCAGCTTGAAACTCATCGGCGAAGAGCTGGAAGGAGCAAACGCCGCCGAGTTCGGCGGCAGAGGCTCGGATGAGTACAGGCAGAAGCTGAAAAGGGCGCTGCGGAAAATAGCGGTGATTGAAAAAGAAACAAGCAGACTTGAGCAGATACTTGAGAGCTTCTTGCGCTATATCGACCGCTCCGAACCGCAGTCGGCCAGAGCGGATATTAACGAGCTGGTAGACGACATGATCGATTTTTACTCGCCGCAAGCTTACAGCCGCTCGATAACGATTCGGCAAAGCTTACATAGTGGGCCGCTTATTTGTAAGGTCGACGCCGGAATGTTAAAACAAGCCATGCTGAATCTGTTTATTAACGCCCAGCAAGCTATGGCCAATGGCGGTGAGTTGATAGTGAAAACCGAGCGGCGGAACGACGATGCGGTAATTCAAATCAGTGACACCGGCAGCGGGATTGCTCCTGAGAGACTGCCTAACATCTTCGACGCTTATCGGTCGTCTCGGCCCGAGGGCAGCGGACTGGGCCTGCCGACCACAAAGAAAATCGTAGAAGCCAACCACGGCACGATCGGCGTCAATAGCGAGCCGGGCAAAGGTACAATGTTTACCATAAAATTGCCCTTGCTTATTGGGGATAGCAGCTTGGCTGAGGTGCTGCTTTGAAAACAGAGAAAGGCATAATTCTGGTTGTCGACGACGAGCGCGACCATGCGGATGGAATTGTTGAAGCGCTGGAGAAATTGCCCGTAAAAGCAATCGCGGTTTACAGCGGCAAAGACGCCCTGGAGATCGTTCGCCGTCAACGAGTAGATGTTGTTGTTACCGACTTGAAGCTGGATAGTGACATCGACGGTCTGGCTATACTCCGAGAGGCCAAGAGGCACAATGACAGCACAGAAGTTATTCTGATAACCGCTTATGCGACTATCGACAACTGTAAGGAAGCCATAAGGCGCGGTGCTTACGACTACCTGGTCAAGCCGATCGACATCGACCAGCTTCGCACACTTGTAGGCCAGGCGGCTCGAAAAGCCTGGGTTGCGTATTCGCGCGAATCAAAGACCGAAAAGGCTGAAGCGGAAGAATTTGAATTCGAGGGTGTGTGGGGCGTCAGCCCGGCAATGAAGGGCATTTTCGAGGTCCTAAAACGCGTAGCACCAACAAATATATCCGTTTTGATTGAAGGGCAGTCCGGAACGGGCAAGGAACTATTGGCAAGGGCGATTCACAACAACTCGCCGCGCTGGGATAAGCTGTTTAGGCCGATAAATTGTGCCGGCCTGAGCGAGACGTTGTTGGAGAGCGAGCTTTTCGGGCATGTTAAGGGCGCATTTACCGGAGCCAGCAGCGAGAGAAAAGGCCTGTTTGAGGTGGCTGATAAAGGGACGCTCCTGCTGGATGAAATCGGCGACATGCCGCTGAATATGCAGGCCAAGCTGCTGCGGGTTATCGAGGACGGCGTGGTCATACCGGTTGGCTCGAATAAGCCAACGGTGGTGGACGTCCGAATCATCAGCGCTACAAATCACGATTTGACCAGGCTCATAGAAGAGAAGCAATTCAGGCAGGACTTGTACTTCAGAATCAAAGGCGTCAGCGTTACACTGCCCGCTCTGCGTGATAGAGCCGAAGATATACCCGTACTTGCGGAGTACTTTTTAAAAGAGGCCGCTGCAGAAATAGGCTCAAAAGTTGCGGGTATCACAGACGCGGCTATGTCGGTTCTTATGAGCTGCGACTGGCCGGGCAACATCCGCCAGCTCAGAAACTCTATCAGGACTATGGTGGTGATGTGTGACAGGGACGTGCTCGATGTGGCCGATATTCCGCCTGAAATACACCAGGTCCGGCAATTAGCTGCCGGCGGAGGGGCGGCGAGCAGTTTAGCGGGCATGCCTCTGAACGAGCTGGAGAAACAAGCTATAGTAGATACCTTAGCCAGGACGCAAGGCAACCGCGAGAAAGCCGCAAAAATCCTCGGCATCGGCGAAAGAACACTATATAGAAAGATAAAAGAATACAATCTGTAAGCGGCAGAGGGCACAGAGAATTCAATACTATTTAACCACGGATTACGCGGATTACGCGGATTTTTAGAATTGGCGAGAATTGCGGGGTTTCTTGGTCGTTATTTTTTTATTTTGGTTTCGACTCTTACCGTCTATTACGCTATTTTATCTAACTAAATACGGAAACACCACGGGGCGGAATACTTCTGTGAATCGTCCGTTTGTCATTCTTGCGCAGGGCCTGTCCTGAATAAGGTGTAGCCCTGCCTGCCCTCCGTAGGTGGTTCCTTCGTACCCTTGGCGAAGAAGGATAGCGAAGGGGGAGCGCAGCCTGCCCTGAGCCTTGTCGAATGGGTCGAAGCGAGATGCGAAATTGTTTATCGGGCATTGTGGATTGGAGAAGTGGAAAACTTGTGAAAGAAATCATATGAATACAAATGTAATACTAAAGTGTCAGTATTGCGATGATATAATCCATGCTCGAGTTGGTTTCTCCAATCAAGAGAAACAGATCTTCAGGTTTGCGTGTCGCAAATGCACTTCACCGATAATTATCCAGTTAGATCTTGATTTTAAACAAATTTCTTTCAAAGTTAGCATTGATGGAGGAAATTTACTATCAGAGAACGGACCTGATTGCTTTGATCAAAGCAATCAGTTCGTTGATTTACACCTTGATTATCCAACTTATTACGGCGAATATCAAATGGGATTAACGCCCTTTATTAGAGCTTCGCAAAAGCTCAAAGAAAATTTATTATTATATGAAAGTTGTTTAGGTAAGTTGCAATTAGCAGTGAATGAAAAAGAAAATATAAAAGCAATTATAAGGTTTTATTTGACAGGAAATCATGTTTTATTCAAAAAGAATGTTAGAGAATACCTTGATGAAAAGGGGTTTCCATGCGAAAAACGTATAGATATAAACCGTGCTTTGTATCAATTATTGGAAATTTTTTTCATGGGATTAACAGACCCTCCTAGTAATGCAGAATTTGTTGTCTCTGTTACTAAAAAACTCTCCGATTTGCACAAGGGCAGTGAAAAAGAATTTGGATTATTTTTGCACCAAATGATGGATACCGATTTTCTTAAAAATCTTCAGAAGGATTGTCTCGAAATATACGGACGGGTTTTGGATTTAAACGAAATTTTTAGACCTGCTCTTTACTATAGCTTTGTAGAAGATGATAACAAGGAAACATCATTAAGAATTGCTAATTCAGATTTTTCAAAACACAAGGATCTATTCAATGATATTTCTGAGATAATATCGAGACAGATGTCTCTGATTGCAGGAATCAATAATATAGACAAGAGAGGTAAATGTAACTTATTTAATTCTAACACTAGGAATTACCCAAGCAACTTAGACGAATTTGCGAATCGTTCATTTGGCAATAAATCTAATTATATAGATGACATGTTTTGGGGTGAAATTGCAACAAATGTCACGAAGAATCGGCTCAGAAATGCAATTGCTCATTATAAAATAGAGTACACCGAGGCATCCCAGGAAATAGAATATTACTTTAAACCGGAAGGACTTAAACAACAGGAACATGAGAAAATAACATTTATGGATTTTACTATAATATTGCTTGATTCTTTTCGGTGGTTGCATAAATTTAACCATATTATAAAGATGTTTTATGTGTTTTGGTTTTTGAAATATGAACAAAGTAGAAATTCACCATCTCGAAGAGGTAAAATTTGAAATAGTGCCAATTAACTAACTGGGAATAATTGCGGATTTTGGGAATATTGTGCGGCTGAAAGGAGAGACGCATGGCCAGGCGGGTAAGCGAAGTACTATGCGTATCAGAAGAGAGCTTGGATGATGCGAGGATATTCAACGGGTTCGTTGACGTCGATTCACGTTTGTATGTAGACCCAAGGTTATTGCCGACTAGTGAAGCTCCTGAACTTAAGAAAAGTTATGATGGGTTTAGGAAATATTTTCGAGATATATTTACCCTATTGAGAAATTCGGAGGCGGAAGATGATCCCATGTGGAGACAGGCCAGAAAGTTGCTTATCTTCAAGGAAAAACCTATTATGGCGTTAGGGTATTCGATCAATGGAACGGAGGGAAGTGCAATCGGGCCTCAACTTGGTGATGCGTTAACTAGGACTGCGAGCCAGATTATAAAAGCAGGAATTGTTGAGCCTACAATATTTGAACTGGTAGGCCTGCTAGAGTCAGGGATTGGTCCTGATAGAATTAGCGACATGACAGTTAAGATTATATTTCCTGATTTGCTGAAATATACTACAAGAGTCTCCAAGGAAATGGGAATTGTTACTTTTGAATATGAGGGGCAAGAAATTCCATTTGAACCTATAAGTAAAAAACCGATTGTTCTGATTCCGAAAGATATTCTTAGTGCTTTGCCTTTATCGTTTGATTGGGACAGTCGTGACTTCATCTGTGTATACAATGAAGAACTTAGGTCGAAAGTAAATCCTATCATCGGTAAGACTTGGAGGCAGGCTTCGCGAGTGAAAAAAGGAGATCTAAAAAAGGTCTTGTTTAAGTATCCAGAGCTTATACAGGATGCTCTCAATATATATAAAAGCAAAAAAGCATTTAAGTACAATTTTGAAGAAGACCCATCAGGGGAATTTGCTTGGAACTCGTTGGCAAAAAGTTATACTGTAAAATACCCGCTACCTCTTTCCAAAATAAGACTTGATAGCCCTGAGAAAGTCTATTACTTGGTAGAGAGTATATGCGAAAAGTATAAAGTTCTCGTTGAGGACAACGGGTTGTGGGAGGTATTCTGGTATAAGGGAAAGGTACGGCATGAAAGGATAGCGCAGCTCAATTTATTTGCTATTGCCGACGCTTACTGCGAGGCAAACAACATCGATATTACTAGGGAATCAAACAGTGGACGAGGACCTGTGGATTTCAAATACAGTTATGGGTACAAGTCACGTGTCACAGTAGAAGTTAAATATTCGACCAATACCAAGCTGTGGGACGGGTGGCAAAAGCAACTTCCTATTTACAACAAGGCGGAAAACACTCAATATAGCATCTTTTTAATAATTCGAACATCAGATAAGTTCAAGACAATTGAAAAGATTCAAGCATCAGCTTTTGAACAAACACGACAGGGCAAAAGGATTCCTAAAGTATTTGTAGTCGATGGTCGTCCTTCGAGTTCGGCCAGCCATGCATAGATGAGGTGGAATGTAGAGGGCGTACAGCGGACACGTTATTATGCTAATCTAATTTTGCAGTCGAATTTTATGGATCGCTGGTACCTGCCTTCGCAGGCACATGCTACGACATACAGGGAAAAGGGAATCTGGCTCCCTGCCTAAGACATGCAGGGATACGGGGCGGCTAAAAAAAAGTGTATTTTTGGCCGTTTTTTGTTGACTTTTGTTTGAAAGTGTGTTAAAATACCTGTATGTTTGTCGCTAAGCAAACATAAACCGCCAGTAGGCGGAGATAAATAGACATTTCAGATTTCATGTCTGTAAGCTGCAGCGCGGCACGGTCTTTGGGGCCAGCAGGCCCAGTCAAGTGATCTATTAAACCTCGTTTGGAGCATTTGAAAATTTGATTTTCGAATCCTTCGACTATGCTCAGGACAGGTTTGTTTAGGATTTAGAGTTTAGGATTTAGAATTTGAGTTGATATACTCGGAGTACTTATAATGGCCACCGAAGCACAAATCCTCGCCAACCGTCGTAACGCCCAAGAATCGACCGGCCCCCGGAGCCCTGAGGGCAAGAACGCCGTCTCACAAAACGGCGTGAAACACGGCCTTACGGCCCGTCAGGACGTAATCGGCGGGGAAAGTCAGGCCGAGTTTGACCTCTACCAGGACCGGATGCTCGGCGAGCTGGACCCCGACAGCCCCATGGAATCGATGTTGGCCGAGCGGATTGTCAGTCTCTCATGGCGGCTCAAACGGGCCGGTCGCATCCAGAACCAAACCATCGACGCGCTGAACGCAGATAGAACGTCCAGCCCCTTGGCTAAACTGACCCAATCGCTGTTTTTCAAAGGCGCAGGCCAGCCGCAGGGCGGTCCGTCCACCTCGGACGGCGACCTGGCGCTGGGTCGCATAGCCATAAAGGACTTCTCAAATGCAAGGGTGCTCGAACGCCTCTTAATGTATGAACGCCGATTAGAGCACAGCCTGTATAAAACGATACTCGAGGTTCAGAGACTCCTGGTCATGCGAAAGCTGAATCCGCCTAGGGCCGCCGATGAAGAAACCGGCTACAAATCCCTGCACGCCGGGAAATTCTGACCAATTATGCAAAACAAAGCCAATTTAAAAACAGAAGTCAGAAAACAGAAGCTTGCCCTGAGCGAAGTCGAAGGGACAGAAGACAGCAAAATCATGGCAGAATCTACACCCAAACTACGATTGAGCAGGCCACCCACCTTGTTCGACAATTGTCGAGAATCCTCTACAAATCGGCCCTATTTTGGCAAAGCAAAGCCAATTTCGGTGAAACCGAAACGAATGTATCTTTCTTTGCGACAAAGGATTATGAAAAAATTGCCGCCTGCGGAGCCCAAAAAGCAAAGCCAACCAAAGCCAATTTCAAAGGCAAATCAATGCTGTGGCGAAGATAGAACCCGCGCAGTCTGTGTCATATGCTTTTTCATTGGCCCGCACTCTCCTTTATGCTATCATTCTTGGCAGAAGAAATTATCAACAGTTGGAAGGCTGCGTAATGAGGCATAATGAACACGGTACCGGGAGGCTGAACGATTATGAGTATTGTTAAGGAAGAAGCGAAGAAGCTCATTGATAAACTGCCAGATCAAGCAACGTGGGATGACATTATGTACGAATTTTACGTCAAAAAGAAGTTAGCCATCGCTTTGAAAGCCGCACAAGAAGGAAACGTTGTTTCCCACAAACAAGTTAAGAAAAGGCTTCTTTCAAAATGAAGATCGAATGGACTCGGCCAGCCCTGCTGGATTTAGAAAGCATCCGGGATTATATCCGCAGAGACTCAGAGTATTACGCAGATCGATTCATCGAAAAAATTATTGAAGCAGTGGAAAGCATCAAGAAGTTTCCTAAGATGGGAAGGGCTGTCCCGGAAGCTGAAGAGGAGAGTATTCGGGAGGTTTTATTGCACAATTACCGGATTATCTATCGTGTAGAAAGTGACCGCATTTTAGTCCTTACGATTATACATGCTGCCCGCGATCTAAATCAGAGAAGAACCAAACCATGGGATGTTGTCTAATCACCGCAATTGTGAGATGGACTTCTCGGTGAATTTGACAATCTCATTCATCATCCGCACGCATTCATACGGGTACCGGCCGACGGCTGTCTCGGCGGAAAGCATCACGAAATCGGTGCCATCGATAATGGCATTGGCTACATCAGCCACTTCCGCCCGGGTCGGCCTGGTGTGCTCGGTCATGCTTTCCAGCATCTGCGTGGCGGTGATGACAAACTTCTTTGCGGCATTACATTTCTTGATTATCTGCTTCTGCACGATGGGCACCTCATAAATGGGAATGGAAATGCCCATATCGCCGCGGGCTATCATGATCCCGTCGGCCGCGCCAATGATTTTGTCTATGTTCTCGATCGCCTGCCTGGTTTCTATTTTTGCCACAACCCGGCAACTTGGCAATCTCGGCTTTATCAAGTCTACCGCCCTAAGCACATCATTTTCGTCCCGCACAAACGAAAGGGCGATGTAGTCAACTTTTTGCGCTATGCCAAATTCTATGTCTTCTTGGTCCTTTTCTGTTATCTGTCCAAAAGGCGGCAGGGCATCAGGGACATTTATGCCTTTTCGCTCTTTAAGGATTCCGCCCTCGAAAACCTGAGCCTTTATTTTGTTTCCGGATGTGTCGACAACTTGCAGGGCGAGGTTCCCATCGTCGATGTAGATAAGCTGTTTCGGCTTTATCCAATCCAAGCTGCCATCATAATCCAGAGGTATAGTCTTGGGACCTTGGGCATCGGGCTCATTACTGAGCCAAATGATGGTGCGTTTCTTCAAGGTCCTGGTTTTAGCACCTTTGAATCGTCCTACCCTGATTCGAAAACCCTCCAAGTCCTGCATTATCCGAATGTGCCGCCGGTACTTTTGATTTATCTTGCGAATGAGCATGATCCGGTCAAGATGCTGCTGGGCCGTGCCGTGCGAGAAATTCAGTCTGACCACATTGAGGCCGGCTGTCACCATCTTCCGCAAAACCGTATAATCACTGCTGGCAGGTCCTAACGTGGCGATGATCTTTGTTCTGGGCATTTTATCCAGATTCCTCCGACGTAAGCAGCAGAGTCGGTTTTTCTCTCTGCAGCCATTCGGGCAGTTGCTCGCGAGAGACTTTCTTCCACAAACCCCTTTTCAAGCTACGGGCACTCGCCTGCAACTGCTGGTACTTGTTGTAGAAACTATGGTCGAATCGTAAGTCTGCGTAGGCGAATCCTTGTGATAAAAGCTTTTCGTTCAAAAAGTCGCCTTCGGGCAGCTGTACGTAGGCCAGCAGTCTGTCGTATTTGTCTCTGGTGTGATTTGCCTCATCCAGGTATACGACAACTTCTTTGCCGAGCGTCTCCCTATCGGTAAATTCGCCGGCTTCCGGGCCGAAATACATTACGCCGAATTCTTCGCTCTTTGTTTCGGGCGTGTCCACCCCCCACAGTCTTATCCTTGTGTGCTGATCCTGGCCGTCAGGAATACCTAAATCAATAGTGTCGCCATCAACGACATTTATGACTTTGAAGGTCTTGGCATGGTACTTCTGAAAATCGTGCGCTCTTATTTGCCTATCGGATCTGTGCCGACGTTGGCGGTGGTAGCTGACCGAGGTGTGGTCAAGCGTGATAAAAACAGCCGCCGCCAACAGGCCCAAAACCATTAGGCCGGTGCGGCGGCGTCTGCTCATCGCATAGGCGCTATTATGTTTAGCAGCCAATGAGGGTCTACCCCAGTATGACGCCTCTCAGCGGTAGGGGGGGCTTTCGTCCTTCGCAGTGCCTACTCCGCCGAAGTCCGCCAGTGGCGGACGAAGGCTGGAAGCTCTGCTATGGAGAATGGATACCCCACCACTTCCTTGGCGGTGGGCTAAAGCCCACCCTACTCTGTTTTTTCTCGCTGCTCGGCAGGCTTATCTAATTCAAAAGCAAGACAAACAGCCTCAAGAGCTTTTTCAGCCTCGTCCCTGCTCACGGCACAACTAATACGAATCTCGCTGGTGGTAATTGAATCGATGTTGACCTGGGCCTTGGCCAGCGAGCCGAACATTTTTTCTGCCACGCCGTAGTGGCTCCGCATGCCTACGCCGATCACAGAGACCTCGGCGATGTCATCGCGAATGAATACGCTCTCGCAACCAAGCTCGTCTTTGATATCATCGACAGCCTTTTTGGCAGCAGGCAAATCGGAGATGCCGATCAAGAACGCCAGGTTTGCTTTTTCGGGACCGATTTCCGTCTGAATAATGTCATTGACCACTACTTTTGCGCGTGCCAGACGGGCGAAAAGTTTTGCCGCATTGCCCGGAACGTTATCGATGCCTGCCAGACCTATCTTGGCCATATCTTTCTGTAACGTTGCTCCTGAAACCACTACGCCTTCCATCTGAGGCACCTCATGAGTAATTATTGTTCCTTCCGTTTCGTTCATACTGTTTCTCACGTGAATTTTGACATCGTATTTTTTGCCGAACTGAACCGCTCGCGGATGCATCACTCCTGCTCCGAAGCTGGCCATTTCCAGCATCTCATCGTAACTAATCACGTTCATTTTTACGGCCTTTTTGAATATTCGCGGGTCGGTGGTGTAGACTCCGTCCACATCGGTATAAATTTCGCATTCCTGGGCTCCCAAGGTTGCCGCCAGCGCTACCGCTGTTGTGTCTGAGCCACCTCGGCCAAGCGTGGTGATGTTGCCAAGCTCATCCACGCCCTGGAATCCTGCGACAATAACGATCTTGCCCTGGTCCAGCTGCTTGTGGATCCGCTCGGCATCGATGCTTTTTATCCGTGCCTTAGTGTAGATGCTATCTGTGAGCAATCGAATCTGGCCGCCGGTAAAGCTGATGGCATCGTATCCCATCGTGTCCAGTGCCATAGCAAATAGTGACACGGTCTGTTGCTCGCCGGTGCTGAGCAGCTGGTCCATCTCGCGTGTCGGCGGATTGGGATTAAGCTCCAAAGCGTCGGCGACAAGCTCGTCTGTTTGATGACCGCGTGCCGAAGCTACCACCACGACCTGATAGCCGTCCTTAACTGCCTTGATTACCCGCTCGGCGGCTCTGCGAATCTTGGCCGCATCGGCGACCGAAGTGCCGCCAAATTTTTGCACAAGTATTGCCATAGTTCATCCACCAAAATTTAACCCTGCTATAGGACACAGCAGCAAAGAGTCAGCAAACAGGGTCCTGGATTGTGAATTGCATCTTCTGTATTCTGTCTCCTGTCTTGCGTCCCTTCGGCCCTTCAACTCGGTTCAGGGCACACTTCTGTCTTCTGTCTTCCGTGCCCTCCCCTCAGATTCTTTAGCTCCTTAGGAAATACTCCATCAATTCAAAACCATTATCTATCCGAAGCCCTGATTTGGCAGCGTTGGCTTCACTAAAAGTCATATCCAGAATACCACTGATGTCGTTGCCTGCCATAGCGAATGGCACCGGCTCAGGCGAGTGAGAGCCGTTTCGCACCGGCGTTGGATGGTCGGGCATTACCAGGATTCGCCAGTTTTGGTAATTCTTAATCGCTTCGAGGACCGGCCCAACAATGTGTTTGTCAATCTGCTCGATGGCCTTTTTCTTCATTTCCGCGTTGCCGCTGTGGGAAGCCTCATCAGGTGCTTCTATGTGGATAAAGACGAGGTCGTACTGCTCCAGCGCCTTTATCGCCGCAGAGGCCTTGCCCCTGTAATTTGTATCGACAAAGCCGGTGGCGCCCGGCACCTCTATCAGGTCAAAGCCGAT
>JAFNGF010000364.1 GCA_017885385.1 Planctomycetota bacterium | reverse complement strand
ATCCAACTGAGCTACGGGCGCAAAAGCCATTAGGTTCCTGCAATATAGCAGCTTCTCACGTGGTTTGTCAATTCCGTCTGCTCTTGCCGGATTTGAACATCAAGGCAAAGCCCGGCAGGTCTGCGTTCCGTAGTTGAGAGTTTCTCTTGGCAAGTTTGTCGCCCGGCAGGTCAAAGTTTTTCATCCAGCATTTTCTTTGTTCGCAAGATGTGGTGATAGTGCTGAGCAAAGCGGTGGGCCTCGTCCCTTACGTACTGCAAGAGCTTGAGAGCCTGGCAGTGCGCCGGCAGCTTCACCGGCCTGGAGATTCCCTGTAGATAGATTTCTTCTTCTCTCTTGGCAATGGCGGCGATTTTTACCAGGCGCCCCGTCTTCATTTCTCGAAGCGCCGCTTCGGCGGCGTTTAAATGTCCGCGTCCGCCGTCTATCAGGACAAGGTCGGGCCAAAGCTCTTCGCCCCGTAACGCATACTTGTATCTGCGCTTGACCACTTCAGCAATCATCGCATAGTCGTCAATGCCCGTAACTGTCTTAATTCTGAATCGTCTGTATCCACTTTTGAACGGTCTTCCGTCAATGAACTTGACCAGCGAGCCGACCGCTTCGGCTCCGGCAATGTTAGCGACGTCGATGCCTTCGATAATCCTTACAGGCTCGGTACTCTGCAATAGCTCTCGCAATTGCGCCAGAGCTTCGGTTGGGTCAGCGGCGAAGACTTCCGGCTGGACATCTTCTTCGGGTATGCCCCGGCGGTCCAGGCGGTCAATCAGGCGGATGCGGTCACGAAGCATCGCAGCTTTCTCATACTCAAACGCTGCCGCTGCTTTTGCCATTCGTTTTCTTAAGTCACGCAAGACAGTCGAACGTTTTGAACGCAGAAACTTTATGAAGTCGTTGACGCTCTTTCTGTAATCGCTTTTGTCGATTTTATCCGCGCAGGGGGCGGAACATTGTTTTATGCTGTACAGGATACAGGGGCGAAAGAATCTGCGCTTCGAGTCGTCTTCTTTGATATCCAGAGCGCACGTTCGGAACCTGAATATCTTCTGCAGCTCTACCATAACCAGCCGGAGGTCCTTCGCGCCGGCGAACGGGCCAAACAATCTGCTGCCCTTGGGGCGTGGTTTTCGGGTGATATAGATGCCGGGAAAGTCTTCGCCCGTCGTAATCTCCAGATACGGAAATGTTTTGTCATCAACAAGGTCGGTATTGTAAAGTGGGCGAATATCTTTTATCAATCGGGCCTCTTTCAGCACGGCATCGACTTCGGTCTCGGTTTCGAGGTAATCGACCGTTTCGACCTTGTTGAGCATTTCGACTATTTTTGGCCCGCGTGCCCCCGCCGTTTTGCTTGGCAAAAGCGAAGCAGCGGGGGTTATTTCGCCGCCCGGCTGAAAATAGCTTGCCGCCCGCGAGCGCAGATTTTTTGCCTTGCCGATATAGAGGACCTTATCGCCTGAGCCTTTCATAAAATAAAGCCCGGGACCAGTCGGAAAGGTCTTTATGCTCTGGCGTATTCTGTCGGTTATGTTCTCATGCGCATCTGCCATAACTGCACCCGCCCCATTGTAACCTCACTCAACCGACAACTGAAGACTTTGCACAGCACAAGTTCTGGACAGTTGACGGCAAATATGCTACGATATTCGCCAGAGAAATTAACCAGCTTTTCAGGAGGGCAGCGATGAGGTCAAACGCACATCTTCTGATGCGGATAGGGGCGGCAATCGCCTTTTTGTTTGGCGTAGCCGTGGCAGCGCCAGCGCGGACAATCCACGTCGACGCCAATGGCACGGGCGATTATCCCACAATCCAGGCGGCGATTGATGATGCCAATGACGGTGATGTTGTTGTCGTCAAGCCGGGAACCTACACCGGCGACGGCAACCGCGACATTGATTTTCTTGGCAAAACAATCACTGTAAAGAGTAAGAACGGTGCTAGAAACTGTGTCATCGATTGCCAGGGAAACGAGGCGGAGTATCACCGGGGCTTTATTTTTCAAAATGATGAGGGGCCAGATTCAATTATCTCCGGGCTGACTATCATTAACGGATTCGCGGCATACGGCGGTGCCATCTACTGTACCGGCGATAGCAGTCCAACGATCAGCGGTTGTGTCATCAGCGCCAATAGAGCCTACTGTGGAGGCGGCATTTGCACTGAGGAAGGGGGACTCTGTAGTCCAGTGATAATGAATTGTGTCGTTGTGGACAATACCGCTATTAGGAATGAGGAGCATATCTGGCTCCCTGGTGGATATGGTGGTGGCATTTTCCTAAGTGGTGATGGTCTTGGGTGGTGGGTATGTGGTCCGCCGTATCGTTGTTATCCACTTATCACGAACTGTACGGTTGCGAACAACGTGGCAGAAGAAACCGGCGGTGGTATCAGGAGTATGTTTTCCTGTGACGTGGTGATAGAAAACAACATTGTCTGGGGAAACATGGCCTATAAGGACGCTAAGAACAATGATATTGGCATAGGTTTAGTGTACGATGCATGTAACCCAAAATGTAAAGTGTCGTACAGCAACGTCAAAGACGGATTGGATGGTATAGAGATATATTACTATGTCGACTGGGGACCTGGTAATATCGATGCTGACCCATGCTTTGCCGATCCGAATAATGGCGACTATCATTTGAAATCAGAAGCTGGCAGATGGAACCCAATTAGCCAGAGCTGGGTACAAGACGAGGTAACAAGCCCGTGTATTGATGCAGGTGATCCGAGCTCGCCCATCGGCTTCGAGCCATTCCCAAACGCCGGCATCGTCAATATGGGAGCTTATGGCGGTACGGCCGAAGCAAGCAAATCATACTTTGGCCAGGCCGTCTGCGAAACGATTATCGCAGGCGACATAAACGGCGACTGTAAGGTGGATTTCGCTGACTTTACAATTATGGCTTTTCATTGGCGGGGAAATAACAACCTGTAAGTGCCTTATTTCTAAGGCCTTACAAGAAACTGGAAACAGCGGGCCAGAACACCAGTAGCCTGGATGGTGCCGGATTTATCCTGCGGCTGTGTAATATCTTGCCTTGCTGGCAAAAAATTTTTTTCTCACCATAGATTAAGTAGCTGTAAGGACTAACAAAAAGGTTGGGAAGTTTGCGCCAGAATTTTGAACTTTTTGCCTTTACACCAGTTGGCAAGACCAGTAAGTTGATACCCTGTCTTTTCGACTATATGTTGTCATAACTTAGGGCTATTATCCTATATATTGTGGTTAAAGTCTTGCCGCATGGAGGCGTGCAAATGTCTTATAACTTCGAGCCTCAAAACCCGTTTAGAGCTGAGAAATCGCCGGGCAAAACAACCGTTGATGCCGCCCAGTCGAAGGGTCTGAGCATAGAGCAGTTCTTTTCTACACCAGGCGTACATCCCTTCGAGCAGATCGAATGGGAGAGGCGGAAAGCTGTGATCACCGGTGATGATGGGCAGGCGATCTTCCAGCAAGACGACATCGAATTGCCTGTATCCTGGAGCCAATTGGCGACAAAGGTTGTGGCCAGCAAGTACTTCTACGGCGACCTCGATACCGGCCAGCGAGAACACTCTGTAAAACAGCTTATTCATCGCGTCTGCAAAACAATCGCCGATCGCGGCAAAGAAGATGGCTATTTTGCAGCCCACAAGGATGCCGAGGTTTTCTACAATGAGCTAACCTGGCTGTGCGTGAATCAGTACGGGGCGTTCAATTCCCCGGTCTGGTTTAATGTCGGCCTTTACGACGTCTACGGCATAGCCGGCAGCAGACACAACTACCGCTGGGACCCGCAGCGCAAGGAAGCGGTCGCCTGTGAAAACAGCTACCAATACCCACAGGCATCAGCCTGTTTTATCCAGTCGGTTAAGGACTCGATGGAAGACATAATGCGGCTGGCTGCCAGCGAAGCGATGCTGTTCAAGCACGGCTCAGGAACCGGCACCGACCTTTCGTCCCTGCGAAGCAGCCGCGAGAAACTCTCCGGCGGCGGTAAACCATCCGGGCCCCTGAGCTTTATGCGGGTCTACGACCAGATAGCGGCGGTAATCAAATCGGGCGGAAAAACCCGCCGGGCCGCGAAAATGCAGTCGCTCAAGGTCGGCCATCCGGACATAAAAGAGTTCATCACCTGCAAGGCTGAAGAAGAAAAAAAAGCTTGGGCGCTTATCGAGGCCGGCTACAGCGGCGACCATAACAACGAGGCCTACAGCAGCGTGATGTTTCAAAACACCAACCTTTCCGTGCGTGTAACCGATGAGTTTATGCAGGCGGCGGAGAAAAACGCAGCCTGGACCACATACGCGGTAACGACCGGGCAAAAAATCGGCGAATACTCCGCCAGAGAGCTGATGGAGCTGATCGCCGAGAGCGCACGGATATGCGGAGATCCGGGTCTGCAGTACCACAGCACCATCAACCGCTGGCATACCTGCCCTGCCTCCGGGCCGATCAACGCCTCAAATCCCTGCAGCGAATATATGTTCATAGATGATTCGGCCTGCAATTTGGCTTCATTGAATCTTATAAAGTTTCTCAAAGAGGACGGCTGCTTTGACGTTGCCGGCTTCAAGAAGGCGGTCCGCATATTCATTATTGCCCAGGAGATTTTAGTTGATAGCGGCAGCTATCCGGATAAGGCGATTACCGTCAACAGCCATTTGTTCCGCCCGGTTGGCCTGGGTTACGCCAATCTTGGCTCTCTTATTATGAGCCAGGCACTTGCTTATGATTCCGACCAGGCAAGATCGCTGGCCTCGGCAATCAGCGCGATAATGACCGGGGCGGCTTACGCGGCAAGCGCCGAAATAGCCTCGATGAAAGGGCCGTTTGACGAATTTGAAAAGAACCGCGAGCCGATGCTCAAGGTTATAGGCGTGCATCGTCAGCACGCCTGCGATATTCCGGAGTCGCACTGTCCGCAGTACTTGCGTGACGCCGCAAAAGACGCCTGGGATGAGGCCTTTGACGCCGGCTCTAAAGTGGGCTTCCGCAACGCTCAAACAACGGTTCTTGCGCCGACCGGAACCATCGGCTTTATGATGGATTGTGACACAACCGGAATCGAGCCGGACATCGCCCTGGTTAAATATAAGCTGCTGGCTGGCGGCGGAATGTTAAAACTTGTCAATAAGACCGTGCCAATGGCCCTTGAAAGGCTCGGCTACAGCGCAAATGACATCAAAGCTATCGGCGATTACATAGATGAGAATGAGATGATCGAGGGGGCGGAAAGACTCAATCCCGAGCATTTGCCGGTTTTTGATTGTGCCTTTAAGCCGCGAAACGGCAAAAGGCACATCCATTATATGGCGCACTTGAAGATGATGGCGGCGGTCCAGCCCTTCATATCCGGGGCGATAAGCAAGACCATCAATATGCCGAAAGAAAGTACGACGGAAGAAATAATGGCGGCCTATACGCAGGGCTGGAAGCTCGGGCTAAAATCGGTGGCGATTTATCGCGACGGGTCAAAGAAGCTGCAGCCTGTTTCCACACAGAAGCACAAGGACGCCCGCTCTAAAGCCGCCGCCGAGGCGTCCGCTCCGATGCGGCCGTTCAGGCGTCGGCTGCCGGATACCCGCCAGAGCATAACGCACAAATTCTCCGTCACTGGACATGAAGGCTACCTGACGGTGGGGCTATACGAGGATGGTCAGCCTGGTGAGCTTTTTATCACTATGGCCAAGGAGGGCAGCACCGTCGGTGGCCTTATGGATGTTATCGGCACCTGCACGTCGATGGCGCTTCAATATGGTGTGCCGCTGTTCACGTTGGTGGACAAGTTCCGTCACGCTCGATTTGAGCCGTCGGGAATGACCTCGAACAAAGACATACCTTTTGCCAAGAGCCTGATCGACTACATTTTCTGCTGGCTTGGCTGCCAGTTCATACCCGGCTACGCCGACAAGAACATGCCCAATAGGGCTGTGACATCCGGCACGCCGGACAGCCAAAATGTCACTACCGCCAGAGAATTGGTGGAAAAGACCAGAGACCTGGCCAAGAAAATCGCCGAGGCAAAAGCCGGCACAAAGGCTAAAATAGAAACGCCCGCTCGGACAGCGCAGGATTTCGCAAACTTGTCGCAGGCTGGCGATCGGCCAATACCAGCTTCACTAAGTATAAGCACAGACCCGGCTGATCGAATAGGCGTTTTGGTAGGCTCGTCGGTAGCGGATCCATCTGAGTCATTTCAAGCTGAGGCGAAGGTTTTGCAGCAGTTCAACGCTCAATTCGAGCATTTTGGCGATGACGCTCCCGCCTGTGATGTTTGCGGCTCGATAACGGTGCGCAACGGCACCTGCTATAAGTGCTACAACTGCGGCAACTCCATGGGCTGCTCGTAATTCGTGGCTCGTGGTTCGTGACTCGGTTTTAATTGCTGGATCAGGAAGTCCAATCGATGGGCGCACTGAGAAAGCTAAGGAGAGAAGCTGGGTGGAAGGCTGGCGGGGAATATGCGGTTGAACCGCTGCGCGCCACGGAATTTCCGCCCATGCGAAAAATGTCCGAGGTGCTGCTGGACTTTGCTCGGCCGCTTCTCGATACCGTTGACGATGAGGGTTTCAAAAACGTTATTATCTTTGCCGCACTTTGCTGGAACGTTTCCTTTTTGCCGGAACCGAAGCAGCAGAAGGACTTGAAAAAGATCGTCGATGAACTGAGTAAGCCCGCCCCGCTCATGCGCCCCGACCTCAATGCTTGGGCCAGAGCACTCTTGGAGCGCAAGAAGGCTTTCTTCGCGGCTGACAGAAGGATGGTTTTAGACTATAGAGTGGTTGAAGAAAAAGATAGTCGCCATTTGTTTGTAACGTCGACTTTAGCAAAGCCTTGACTTGCGGCAACTCCATGGGCCGCTCATAATTCGTCTCTCGTGGCTCGTGATTTGTCTTCGGTTTGCGAAGGCAATGGTAGGCTGTGTTGCGCACACTGTTTCCACCAAAATCCCTCAGGTATCAGAACTTCTTTAATAATCGGCACTTAATTCTCTGTGTTTTCTGTGCCCTCTGTGGCTTTGCAATATCCCGGGTAGAGCCGGCACCGCGTGAGGAAATCTGGAGATAGGCTTTTTACTTTTACCTTTTCGCTTCTCCCATTTTTCTTCTGTCGTCTGTCCTCCGTCTTCTGCCCTCAGGTGTCTGCCCTCAGGTGTCTGCCCGCCCACTGTGTGACCTCTCCGTGTAAATCGGCGTAAATCTGTGTCTAAAAGGTCACAGAGGACACAGAGTTCACAGAGAAATAGAAAAACAACCACAGATTTCACAGATTAGCACAGATTTGCTTTTTAACAGTGTGAATCTGTGTAAATCCGTGTCTGATTCTCTTTCTGCCTCTCCTCTGTGGCCGAAACCCCTCCGTGTTTGGCTCTGTGCCTGCCGTGTGAATCAGCGTGAATCCGTGTCTGACCTGTATTCCATCTCCGCGTTCTCACCGGTAAGTTTTTTAATAATTTGCACCTGGGCAGAGGTAAAAAACCTGCTCAAAACCTGCTTAAAATCTGCTCATTTTTGTTAATTTTTGCTCAAAACGCGCGCATTTCTGTCAATTTACTGCAAGTTTCTGGTCATTTTTACCCTCATTTTTCGCTCAAAAATCAATATGTCCTATAAAAAGGCACTTTTCAGTACTGATAAACGCCCCAAAATCCGAAAAAGCCGTCCAAAACCTGCTCCTATCCCCTATTTTCCGACTTCTCCGGTCCACTTTTAGCCCGCAGTTATGGTCATTGGCCCCGGCGCCTGCAAGGCCGAGGGAACTTGGCTGCTGTTCGGGCCAGATGTCCCGATTAAGACTGCCGACCAGAAAGCGGAAAGACCGGCTGGACAGAACTATGCGGTCTGTGAAAGACTTCATCGCTTTGAAATTCTTGGAATTCGTGTTCCAAAAAGTTTGACAAGCCGGTAGAATCCGCTAATATTCATTGTTTCGGCAATTGAGAGAGTTTTGTTATGAAAACTTATATGGCAAAAAAAGGACAGGCTCAAAGAAAGTGGTTTCTGGTGGATGCCCAGGGCGCTATTTTGGGCAGAATGGCAGCGAAAATCGCGCCCATACTCATGGGCAAGAAGGAGCCCACATATACGCCGCATGTGGACGGCGGTGACTACGTGATTGTGGTCAACGCCGAGAAAGTGAGAGTTACCGGCAAAAAGGCCCAGCAGAAAGAGTACGATTATTACACGCTCTACACTGGCGGCCGTAGGGTCGTCAGCTTTGCCGATATGATGGTAAGAAAGCCCGAAAAGGTAATTGAATTGGCGGTGAGGCGGATGCTGCCGAAGAACAGGCTGGGCAGAAAAATGTACACCAGACTGAAGGTTTATCGCGGCTCAGACCATCAACAGCAGGCACAAAAACCTGAGAAAATAGAGCTATTTTGATTCTGAGAGATAGAGCGAGTTATGGCAGAAACTAAGGTCGAAAGTCCTGATACCAAGCTGAGCGAAAAGACCGCCGACGGAGCCCGCCTTGCGGGAACCCAAAGTCAGCCAAAGCCGCTGCCAAATGCTACCGGCGGGGCGAAAGGTGGTTACTGGTGGGGCACCGGCAGAAGGAAAAGCTCGGTGGCCCGGGTCAGAATCAAGCCCGGCACCGGCAAAATTCTCATCAATAAGATGGAGCTTAACGATTACTTCACCAGAGAGCAAGATAGAAAAGCGGCGCTGGCCCCGCTCAGAGCGGTCGGAGTGGAAAAATCCTTCGATGTCTTTGTCAATGTGCGGGGCGGCGGAATCACCGGACAAGCAGGTGCGACACTACTGGGAGTTGCCCGAGCGCTGAAAGGCTTTTGCGAAATCTATGCGCAGGCGCTGCGCGACGGCGGGTATCTAACCCGCGACCCCAGGATGGTCGAGCGGAAAAAGCCGGGCCAGGCCGGCGCAAGAAAGAGATTCCAGTTTTCGAAGCGTTAATTTGCAGGTTTACCACCGGATTATTACAATAGCCGCCGAGAGACAATCTCGGCGGCTATTTTTGTAAGGGGGAAAAATGATACGAGTGGCAATTATTGGTGCGAGCGGCTATACCGGAGCCGAATCGATCCGCCTGATTCTACAACACAGTCGGGCAGAGCTTGTGTACCTGACGGCGCTGCCGGAGGAGTGTGGGCCGGTCGGAGAAGTTTTTGGCCAGTTTAAGGGCAGATGCAACCTTCAGATTGAGCCATTGGACCTTGACAGGCTCACCGGTCTTGCTGATGTCGCCCTTTGCTGCCTGCCCCACAAGGTCTCTATGGGATTTGTGCCCCGACTGTTGGACGCAGGATTAAAGGTTGTCGACTTCAGCGCAGACTATCGACTCAAGGACGCGAAGATTTACGAAAAATTCTACGGTGTTAAGCATACCGATACTGCTAATCTGGCGCGGGCTGTGTTTGGTCTGCCGGAGCTGTTCCGCGAGCAGATAAAGGGCGCCAAATTGGTGGCCAATCCAGGCTGTTTTCCTACGAGTGCTTTGCTCGGTTTATCGCCTCTATTGAAAGAAGGGCTTATTGAAACGGACTCTATTATCGTCAACGCGGTGACCGGCGTATCCGGGGCGGGCAAAAATCCTTCCGGCAGGTTTCATTTTCCCAATATGAACGAGAATCTTTTCGCCTACGGGATTGGCACGCACCGTCACATGCCGGAGATGGAGCAAATTGCCGGCGAAATCGCCGGCACAGATGTTCAGATACTATTTCAGCCGCACGCAGGGCCTTTTGATCGCGGAATCCTCTCGTCGATATACTGTCAGCCGAAGCGAAAGGTCAGCAGCGAGCAGCTTTCCGCCCTCTATAGAAAGTTCTACGCAGAGGAACCTTTTGTGCAGATTTGCAGTGACGCCCCTAATGTGAAAGATGTCGCTTGGACGAATTACTGCCACATCTTTGCGACCAGCGTCAAAGGTAGAATCGTGGTTTTCTCGGCGATTGACAACCTGGTGAAAGGCGCATCCGGCCAGGCGGTTCAGAATATGAATATAGTCTTCGGTCTTGAAGAAACTCTCGGTTTGAAATGACGATCATTATTTTCTGCAGATTATGATTAAAAACAGGCGTAAATTGTATAAGTTTTATCGAGAGTTAGACGCAAAGGAAAATCTTTCTTACAAAGAAGCTGTGCGGATATATGATGCGTTGCATAAGGAGGCCGTCGCGTTGGGCGTCATCAGTCACGAGAATATCTGGGATGGCTTTGAAGTCGATTTGCGGATTGCAAAGGCAATAAATGGGCTCAAGTGTGTTCGAAAAGCTGATAAAAAGAATAGCTCAAAGGTTAGACGAAGATAAGATTCCCTATATGATTATCGGCGGCCAAGCTATTTTGCTTTATGGCAGGCCGCGCTTGACACGGGACATCGACATAACATTGGGAATCGACGCAGACGAATTTGCTCTGGTCGAAAAGGCGTGCAAGAAGTTAAAGCTGAAGATATTGCCCAAAAAGCCGGAGGACTTTGTCAGAGAAACGAGAATCCTGCCCGCGGAAGAGGCGAAGTCAAGAATCCGCGTGGATTTTATTTTCTCATTCAGCGAGTATGAAACACAGGCTATCAAGAGAGCAAAGTGTGTTGACATAGACAACTATCCTATAAAGTTTACATCCCGTGAAGATGTCATTATTCACAAAATGGTTGCAGGTAGAGCCATTGACGAAGAAGATGTAAAGAGTGTTTTGGCTAAAAATAGAAAAGCAATTAATTTCAAATACATCCGAAAATGGCTCTCAGAATTTAGCAAGATTGCAGACCTCGAGGGCATAATTGCAAGGTTTAATAATTTGATGAAAACGTGATTTGATACAACGGCAATCCTGATGAGTGAAATAGCAGATTCAAGAATAGCTGATTTCTTACAATTAGTTCGTTGTTCGTAGTTCATTGTTTATGGTCGATGAGCACAGAACGATGAACTCCGAACAGACGAAGGACGATATACGAAATACGAGCAACGAATGAGCATTGGCCTATTGAGATTGAGCCGTTATGCTACACGCCTGAAGAATTTGAAGCCAAGAAAAAACAAATCGGCATCGTCAGTGAGGCAATTAAGGAAGGAATATTCTTATAAATAAGAAACAGATAACTGTCCCGAATGGAATTTATTCTTCACTGTTTTTCTTAAAGTATGAATCACCCAATTCACGAATCATCTGGGTACACGTTGTAAGGATAAATTCTCTGCATAATTGGCTAATTCCCTGAGGGTATAAGCGCTCCGTAAGACTTACTGTTTCTGTATCACGTTCGGAAAAGGCAAATGAATATACATCTTGTTCAAAAGGTATAATAGCAAGAAGGTAACATATATTTTTCGCAGATACTGCCGGCAAGTCCTTAATAACATCCTTTTTGAGTTCTATGACGATGTCAAATAGTTTTTTTGTCCAGGGGTCAGTTGGTTTTTCTTTATTTATGGGGTCGTAATACCAGGATGTTGGATGTTCTTTGTCATAAATTTGGTCGATTGCCGTAGAAAGAGAATAAGGGAGCTCTACTTTCAACCGATCTTTTGGTGAGAGAGCAAGCAATCGGGGGCCATTTGTCCCTGAATTGCCATTTGGGACCCGAGGTTGAGACAATAAAGCTGCGTATTTAAATGCCCAGAAATACCCCATTCTATTGAGCATATCAGAAATCGTTAATTTAGTAAAATTTGTGCGTTTTGCGTGCCGTATATATCCTAACATTTCCTCGCAAAAAGCAATTTCTGATCTTGTACGAATATCTCTGTATCGAGTCGACGCGACTTCCTCGACTTTGTCAATGCCTTTCTTCAGGCATCGCAGACGATCTTTGTATTGTTCTTCCTGATCGAAATAAAAAACCGAGGTTTCACTTCGAATACGGTAGTCGTGCAATTCTTTCTTGAGTTCTTCCTGTTCCCATAGCAAAACATATTTCATTTTCTCTAATTCGCCCTCGTGGCCTTTCAATGCTTCCCAAGATGAACCAGTCGCAGGAGGATGTACTTTACCTCTACTCTCTACAAATTTGCTGACGTTTGGTAAATCCCTCCTTTGGAAGAAAACCTGTCCAGTCATTGCCACACCAACCAGATGGTCATGAACAATTATAGGAAACGCAGCCTCATGAAAACCAGCCAGACACCTACCTTCCTCACAGAGATCGCTCAATCTGCCATCCTGCCAATCTTTTTTTACCGCCTCGTCAATAAACTTGGCATCCGCATTATAACAGGGGCAGTGCTCTTTACGTTCATCTATAAAAGCAGGACAATGGTTCCAATCAACCTGGTCGCCTTCCCTTGGTAGGCATGCGGGGTCCTTGCCATTGCACGTTTTCGTATTGTCATTCCAATGGCCACAACTTTCTCTTTTAATTTGCTTTTTTAGGATGAATTTCATAACAGCCTGCCGACACCTGCTACAAAAACAGTTGTACTTGGCGGGAATCAATTCCTGGTTGGGCGAATATGCCTCAAGTGGCATCCAGTAAACATCGTGAGGATTCTCTTCTTCCTTTATAGGTTGGTCTGACAGAAAAGATTCGAAAACATTTGCGGAATAAATAGTCAAAGGTGCGTTAACTTCAGAACTTATGCCCGTAATTAATCTTCTTAGCAATTCAGCATCCATTAAATGCTCGAGCTCTATGTGCCGAAGGCGGTGGACAGGCTCAGTAAAGAACATAATGCAGTGATATTCGTTCCAGCGATTGTGTTTATCTGCCTTGTACAGTCGAAAATCTCTGCTGATAGCGTATACTTGTGTAGTTCTATGAAGAAGGTTGAGGCAATCAATAGCCAGCTTTCGATTGTCAAAAATCAGTGCCTGGTAAGGTCCCGGACAAGACCAATGCGGGCGCTCGCATCGGAACAATTTTCTTTCGCCACCATTGACATTAAAATCAACATTCTGCCGATTAGGAGACTTTTCCAAAATAGACCAGAATTCATCCTTTGACTTTACGATTACATTCTCATCGATAACGGTAGTATTATGCTCATTCCATTTACCACAGCGTGGGCATTGTATAGCGAAACCTTTGTTTCCATCAGGCATACAGGACATCCTTCCAGGTAAAGAGGGACAAGCAAGGATTTTTAGTAGTCATATCATTACTACTTCAGCTTTTCAAATACGACATTTGAGCTAAATATTATGCTGGCGAAGTGGAAACGTAAAGCATCTTTTTGCAGTCATAGATTATTTTTGTAGTTCATGTTAGAATTACATCGCAAGGTTGATAGGTATCTGCTATAGAGTTTTAGAGAGGTTAGGGACCACACAGTAACCCGTGATGTCATTCCCGGGCAGGCGGGAATCCAGAATGAGACTATGACGCAGTCAAGAGAACAAATGGCAAATGAAACCCTAATGTGGCCGAAGGGCTTTTTGGTGGGGCTGGGATGCCTACCGTCATATTAAAAGTTGCCACCTGTCAGTTCGCGGTGGGAAGGGACATCCGGCGCAACGCCCGGCAAATCTGTGAATTCTTGCGCAAGGCAAGTAAGGCGGACGCTAATATTGTTCATTTTTCTGAGTGCGCTCTGAGCGGCTACGTCGGCACCGATTTTCCTTCCTTTGACGGATATGATTGGCAACTGCTCAGGCAAGAAACGCAAAAAATCATGGCATTGGCCGGCAAACTCAGACTCTGGGTCGCGCTTGGCAGTACGCACGAATTGGCGGAGCCGAACAAGCCGCATAACAGCCTGTATTTAATAACCCCCATGGGCAAGATTCTCGACCGCTACGACAAAAGGTTCTGCACCAAAGCTGACCTGCGCCGGCTTATGCCGGGCGACCACTTTGTGTACTTCACCATCAACAAGGTCAAGTGCTCGCTGCTTATATGCTTTGACCTGCGGTTTCCGGAAATCTACCGCGAGCTGTACAAACAAAAAGTCAACTGCATTTTCCAATCGTTTTACAATGCCAGGCAAAAAGGGCCAAGTGTGCATACTCATATTATGCGGCAAACGATGCAGTGCCGGGCGGCAGAGAATCATTTCTGGGTAAGCATGGCAAATTCGAGCGGCTATTATTCGCCCTATCCATCGTGTTTTATCCAGCCGGACGGCAGAATTGCTGCCCAGCTCAAAATCAATCGCCCAGGCATGATGGTCAACACCGTTGATTTGAACAGAAAGTTTTACGATCCGATGGCGGATTTTCGTGATATGGTGATCGCCGGCGCCCGCAGCAACGGGCCAAGACGTGTCAAGGACACTCGCTCAAAAGACCGAACCGGTCTTTAACCAGCAATGATGGGGCACCCTGAAAAAGCCTGGGCAAAGCAAATACAGACAGCTATAATGATGTCGGTCCACGGCCATGAATTCTTGTCTTGTTTATGAGAGGGCTAAGAAAGTGCCCGATAGGTCGAAGGACCGGCGGGCCTTGAGCTGGCGATGATACAAAACAGGCATATATTGGACGAGTTTTATCGTAAGTTGAACGCGGAGGAAAAGCTTTCTTACGAAGAGGCTCTGGCCATATATGAGGCACTACACAGAGAGGCCGTTTCTTTGGGCGCCATCAGCCACGACAATATCTGGGATGGCTTTGAAGTTGATTTGCGAATCGCCGGGGCGATAAACATGGTGGGTTTGTGATAGAGGCAACATAAGCTGACTCGTGCTACGTAGCGAAAAGCTACTTCGCAGAGTAGCAAGGCCGTCCTACGAAATTGGAGACCGTTTATGAGGGCGCATCCTTCAATCACCTGCTTCTTGTCGAGAGTAATATGACCAGTAATGCTATCACAGCACCGAAAGGCTTTCTCGCTGCGGGGGTGCATTGCGGGATTAAAGAATCGGGCAAACTCGATCTCGGCCTGATCGTTTGTCCGAAGGGGGCGACTGCGGCGGCGGTATTTACAACTAATAAAATTGTCTCGGCAGCGGTCGACGTTAGCAAAAAGCACGTCAAAAGCCGAAAGATATATGCGGTCGTTGTCAATTCGGGCAACGCAAACGCCTGCACGGGCAAAAAGGGGATAAACGATGCGATCACAATGTGCGCCGGAACAGCAAGTCTGTTGACCCAGGCTCGGGATACGAGATTGCTTCGCTTCGCTCGCAATGACAAGGCGGACGGACGACGCCCCACGCACTACGCACCGAGAAATGTTCTTGTTGCTTCGACCGGCATAATCGGGCATCAATTGCCGATGGAAAAAATAAAAGCCGGCATCGCTAAGGCCGCGGCGAAACTTTCAGATTCTGCACAAGCAGGTCTGGATTTTACAAAGGCGATAATGACAACAGACACAAGGCCGAAGCAAGCTGTCAGGAGATTTACGATTGCCGATTGCCAATTGAAAATTGAAAATCGTAAATCGAAAATCGAAAATCGCATTATCACGATAGCAGGCACTACCAAGGGAGCAGGGATGATTGCTCCAAATATGGCTACGACACTGTGCTTTATTACGACCGATGCTGCGATCACCAAGCCTTTGCTGGCTAAGGCACTGAAATATGCCATCGGCAACTCCTTAAACAAGCTGACGGTTGACGGGCATCAGAGCACAAACGATACGGCGATAATCCTTGCCTCGGGATTAGCCGGCAATCGGCCAATAGTGAGCCAATGCCCACCGTATAAGAAGTTTGCCGGGGCGCTGGCGGATTTGTGCGACGATTTAGCCCGGCAGATGGCGCTGGACGCCGAAGGGGCGACGCGGATGTTCAAAGTGGTTGTCAAAGGGGCTTCTACAAAGGCCGACGCCGCGAAAGCTGCAAGGGCGATAGCCAACTTTCCGCTGGTAAAATGCGCGGTGCACGGCGGCGACCCAAATTGGGGCAGAATTATCTGCGCCGCAGGTTCAGCCGGCGTGAAACTGAACGTCAATAAGCTGTCCTGCAAGCTCGATGCCATTACCGTTTTTAGAAACGGCGCAGCGGCAAAGTTTGACAGGGAAAGTGCCGGCAAGGTTGTTTTGCAGACTGAGCACACGATGACGGTGGATTTGGGAGCGGGTTCTGCGAGCGATTTTTGTTATGGCTGCGATTTAAGTGCCGGTTACGTCCGGATCAACGCAGAATATCACACATAAAATACTGACGCATAACAGTCACCTTCATAACCTCACCTTAATTTTTGTATATTCGCCCAATCGTCCTGGCCTCTTTACGCAGGGATTATCAGGTTTTGGGTAATGAGCGAGGGGAGGCAGTTTTCCAGATTTTCTTTCGTAATTCTTCGAGGAAGAAGATGATTATCATGAAAACGACAAGTATTGCCCAGTCGGTCCAGCCCAACCCTGTGGTATTGAATATCTTCTGGAAGAACGGCACATAAATCAGGACACAGGTAAAAGCGAGCGAAATGGCGATACTCCAGAANNACATTCGCGACCTGCATCACTATGATGCCGACAAAAAGAACGGTTATCGCCTTCAGATGAAGCGGATTAGTAAAGGTGGTGTCATTTGGCTCAAGCTGCATCCCGGGTTTCCATCCTCCCTGAAAAAGCATAAGATAATAGGCGCCTAAAGTCGCTATGGTACTAAGCAGGCCCAAAACGATGTAACCTCTAAAGAGCACTGTTTTATCGATGACCCCTTTCTTTTTAGGTCTCGGCGGAAGTTCCATAATGTCCGGCTCAGGTTTTTCAGCGCCTAATGCAAGCGCCGGAAAAATTTCTGTGCCCAAATCGATAGCTAAGACCTGCAGGACGGTGATTGGTATAGGGATATTGAATAAAACATAGAATATAAAAGGTATCCCCTCAGGCACGAGATGAGCAAATATATAAGTAAGAAATTTCTTAATATTCTCAAATACGGCGCGTCCTTCCTCAATAGCTGCGACAATGCTGGCAAAATTGTCGTCTATCAATATCATCTCCGCTGATTCCTTCGCCACGTCCGTGCCGCGAAGTCCCATCGCTATACCGATATCGGCACGTTTAAGGGCGGGAGCGTCATTAACGCCGTCGCCGGTAACGGCAACAATGTTACCTAATTCCTTAAAAATATTTACAACTCTCAACTTATGTTCGGGATTAGCCCTTGCAAAAATTACTTCTTTTTCCTTGAGCCTGTCTTTTAGCTGCTGGTCGGTTAAATTGTCAAAATCTGTGCCTGTAATAATTTCAGGGTTGTCAGAAGAAATAATTCCTACCTGTTTTGCAATCGATAAGGCGGTTATCTGGTAGTCTCCGGTAATCATAACGACGCGGATGCCGGCTTTTTTGCAAATGGCAACTGCCTCTTTAACGCCTTCACGAGGCGGGTCGTACATTGCTGTCACCCCGATAAATATAAGGTTGCTTTCGACGGTTTGCGCCGTGGCATTCGACACCGCCGCCTCGCTGATGTTTCGATATGCAAATCCGAGGATGCGCAGGCCCTCCTTGGCAAAATCGTCTATCTGCGCATTAATTTGTGCTCTTTTGGCGGGTGTTAAGTCAACAGTGTTTTTCCCCAGAACAATTTTATCTGAAATTTCCAGAAGCTCTGTCGGTGCGCCTTTGACAAACACAGAGAGGCAGCCGCCGGGGAGCTTATTTACCGAGCTCATTCTCTTGCGGACCGATTCGAAGGGGAAACGTTTTTGCACATGGCAGTCCGTCCGCTGCTGTTCGTAATCAAATCCTGCTTTTTTAGCCAGCACCAGCAAAGCCCCTTCGGTCGGATCGCCAATTATATTCCAGTAATTCTGTTCTTTGGAGGGCGGGACAAGCTTGGCTGTGCTGCATAAAGTCCCGGTGCGTGTTAAAAGCTCCAGACCATCATCTCTAAATGCTGCAGCGTCTGAATTTTTTCCCCCGCGTAAAAAAGAGCCCACCGGCTCATAGCCACTGCCTGTTACTTCAATTACCTTGTCATTGAGCCATATTTTTTTGACGCTCATCTGATTGGTAGTGATAGTGCCGGTTTTGTCGGTGCAGATAACATTTGTACAGCCAAGCGTTTCGACGGAAGATAATTTCTTAATTAGGGCGTTGCGTTTTGTCATCCTTATGACTGCCATAGAAAGTGCCAGTGTAAGCGTTGGCATTAGGCCCTGGGGGACATTAGCCAAAATAATGCCTATGGCAACCATTACTGAAGCGAGGAATGTCATTTTGGTAAAAATCAAACCCACAAAAAGGAAAGCAGAACCCATAACAACCGATATGCCGGCAATCAATTTGCTTATGCGATTTACCTCTTTTTGCAGCGGGCTCAGTTCTTCTTTAACTGTCTGCGTCAAGTAAGCGATCTTACCTATTTCCGTACCCATCCCGGTAGCGATAGCGACAGCTTTTCCAATGCCTGCCGCGACGCTTGTTCCAGCAAAAATCAAGTTTGGTATTTCCAGCCAGAGAAAATCTCCCTTGTTGGGAAAACCTTCGGACATTTTGTGCGAGAGTTTCGACTCGCCAGAAAAAGCGCTATTGTTTATCCGCAGTTCCTGTGCTTCAATCAGCCTTGCGTCGGCTGGAATGTGGTCTCCTTCTTCAACAATGATTATGTCGCCGGGGACAATATCGGATGAAAGGACTTTCTTCTCAGTTCCGGACCTGATTACGCGCGTGTAGAAAGGAAGTAACTCCCTTAAAGCATCGATGGCCTTTTCGGCCTTGAACTCCTGCCAGAAACTAAAAATGGCGTTAACGACAATTACCACTATACATGCCCATCCTGCCTCCGGCATCCCTGCCCAGAAAGAAAGGCCGCTTCCAATCCACATTAAAACGGCCAGAAGATTGGTAAAATTGTAGATAAAGCGCATGATGAGCGATTTTTTCCGGATTTTACTTATCCTGTTTGGCCCCAACTCTTTCAGTCTGTTTTGGGCCTCGGCTTCTTCCAGACCATTGTCACTTGTCCCCAGTTCGAGATGAATTTCTTCTTTCGTCAGGGCAAAAAAACCTTCTTTTTCGGTATTGCCCTGCTTCAAAACTTTGTACAACTCTTCATCAGTGCGGGTATTAATCAACTTGCTCATAAAAACCCTGTCGCCGAATATAGCGGCAAGTTTCGAAAGAATTTTAAGATGTGTCCCGCTTTCGCCAAGAGGCGTAAGGAAAAGTACGATTACGCGGACGGCTCTGCCATCAACCGATGCAAAATCTATGCCTCGCTTTGAAACCCCAACAAACATGATGACTTCCTTCAGGCCTTGCATTCTGGCATGCGGAATAGCCAAAAGGTTTCCGATGCCCGTAGAACCCTTTTTTTCTCTTTCAATCAAGGCCTGTAGAATTTCTTTTCTATCCTTGATTTTCTTATGTTTATAAAGATGTTCTACAATTTCGGAAATCACCGCTTCCTTCGTGCGAGATTTCAAACGCGAGCCAACCAGATTCTTATCAATGAGGTCGGAAATTCTCATGGCTTATCCTTCAATGATGATATGTTTTATTTGTAACTGCCTCAAATAGTAAACGACGAGGATGGTGGGTTACATCCTGCTACAAGGATCTGGAAAGCTGTAGTATTGTGGAGCTTTTTTATCAGATAATACATGTATTCCCTTTAGGGCGGGCAAAGGGAAATAAAAAAACTGCCGGGTTGGCAGTTTTTTATTGGCCATTGCCCTTTCAAACGCCTACGAGGTTAGCTGACGGGCTTGGGCTTGAAAGTGCCCTATCGCTTTGAGCGGAATTCGCCCCGAAATCTGGTTCCCCCGTGTTCACGCCTCGGGCGTGAACTTCGGCCACAATAATTTTCTATTAGTGTTGTCAGGGTACGATAAAATTCCTGAGTAGTCAATCACTTTCGTTGCAGTTTTGCGAATAAGTGTTTTCAGTTTTCCTAATGTTCCAGGTGCAATGCTTGCCAGCCCGGAGTCTGGTGGATGTAGAACATACGGTGATGACCACGAATGGCGGTAGCTACTTTCTTCTTTTGATTTTTTCCAAAAAAATAGTTGCAGGGGTTGTGCGTTTCGCTAAACTATAAGACTTTATTTTGCTTAAACCTGTAGTAACCAGAATTAAGTTCCAAAGGAGCAGAAAACGTGAAGACCATTAGAAGTCTCGTGGGAGTTTTGGTGCCAATGGTTGGTTTCTGTGGGACGGCAGTAGCAGGTGAAGGGTCTGAAGCTGCCGACGTGGCCATCACATCATTATGGTGGATAGCACCAATTTCTTCGGTTGCTGCGCTGATTTTCGCCTACATCTTTTACAGGCAGATGATGGCCTCGCCCAAAGGCAATGAGACTATGGAGGAAATAGCCTCGTATGTGCGTGACGGCGCCTACGCATATCTTTTCAGGCAGTACAGCGTGGTGGCCATTATGTTTGTCGGGCTGAGCCTCATTTTCGCCGTGCTGGCCTACTACGGCATCCAGAACCCATTTGTGCCAGTCGCCTTTTTGACGGGCGGATTCTTCAGCGGTCTGTGCGGTTTCCTTGGAATGAAAACCGCAACTAATGCCTCCAGCAGAACCGCACAGGGGGCAACGATCAGCCTCAATAGAGCCTTGCAGGTGGCGTTCCGGTCCGGCTCGGTGATGGGGCTGGTTGTAGTGGGCTTTGCCTTGCTGGACATATCTATATGGTACCTGATCCTTGACAAGCTAATTTATACCGCTGAGCACATGGCAACTGGTTTGAGACTTTTCGGCGTAACGCTGGTGCAGGCCGGAATGAATCCTGAAACCAAGTTAGCTGAAATCACCACTACTATGATTACGTTCGGGATGGGAGCTTCAACTCAGGCGCTCTTTGCCCGTGTGGGCGGCGGAATCTTCACCAAGTCGGCGGATGTCGGAGCGGACCTCGTCGGCAAAGTTGAGGCCGGCATTCCAGAAGATGACCCGCGCAACCCGGCTACAATTGCTGACAACGTCGGCGATAACGTAGGCGACGTCGCGGGAATGGGCGCAGACCTTTATGAAAGCTATTGCGGCTCGATTCTGGCGACCGCCGCGCTGGGCGCGGCACTACCGATGAGTGTTCTGGCACAATATGGGATGGACCCGCTCAAGGCGGTTCTTTCACCAATGATTGTAGCCGGCATCGGCACTTTACTTTCGATACTGGGCATCTTCTTTGTTCGCTGTAAAGAGGACGCTTCGCAAAGAAATCTCTTGCGGGCCTTGCGGTTGGGGACGCTAAGCAGTCCCGCGATGATCCTGATTGCGGTTATGGTGCTGGTGCAGATGGGCTGGATCACCTGGGGCATATTCGGGGCGGTGGTTTCCGGTCTTATCGGCGGTGTGTTGATTGGCCTATTTACGGAGTATTACACATCCGACACATATCCACCGACCAGAGGTATTGCCGATCAAGCCCCGATGGGCGCTGCAACGACAGTCATTGACGGTTTTGCAACGGGAATGATCTCTTCGGGTTTGCCCGTCATCACGATTTCTGCCGCGATTCTGTTCGCCTATGGGCTGGCTGGCGGCTTTACAAATATGGCCATGGGGCTTTACGGGGTCGGCTTTGCAGCCGTCGGTATGCTGGCAACGTTGGGAATAACACTGGCAACCGATGCTTATGGGCCTATCGCCGACAACGCCGGCGGCAACGCTGAAATGAGCCATCTTGGGCCGGAAATCCGCAAAAGGACAGACGCCTTGGACTCGCTGGGTAATACTACGGCGGCAACAGGCAAAGGTTTCGCAATAGGTTCGGCGGCATTGACTGCTCTGGCGCTTCTGGCGGCATATATAGAAGAGGTGCGTATCTGGATTGCCAGGCTCGCTAACCAATCCGCAGACGGCGTCTACCAGGTCGCCAGTACGATATTTTACGGCGGAGAGCTTACCAACAAGGTGCAGGCGACTTTCGAGGTGTTGAAGGCTAAGGCTGCGGCTGCCTCTGAGGCAGTACCAACATTGGTGAACGTAAAGGCTGCATCTTTTACAGATTTCGTCAATGCGTACGCCTTGAACATTATGAATCCCAAGCTCATCGTAGGGTTGTTTATCGGATGCATGATGGCTTTCGTTTTTGCAGCGTTAGCGATGAAGGCGGTCGGCCGAGCTGCCGGCAGAATGGTCAACGAGGTGCGCCGGCAGTTCAAGGAAAAGCCCGGCATTATGCAGGGTACCGAAAAGCCCGATTATGCACGCTGCGTGGCGATTTCCACCGCAGGAGCACAGCGAGAAATGATACTGCCGGCGATGATGGCCATCGTCGTGCCGGTTGCAATGGGCTTACTTTTGGGCGTGGAAGGCGTGATGGGCCTGCTGGCAGGTAGTACCGCCGGAGGGTTTGTCNNTGGGACAACGCCAAAAAGTACATCGAAAAGGGCGCTCATGGCGGCAAAGGTTCACCTGCCCACAAGGCTGCTGTCATTGGCGATACCGTTGGCGACCCGTTCAAGGATACCTCCGGTCCGGGCTTGAACATCCTGATTAAGCTAATGTGTATGGTCAGCGTGGTCTTTTCCGGCGTCGTGGTAAGATTTGCCCCTGTTATTAGTAGCTGGCTTGGCCTGAGCGGTAAGTGATTGAGCAGCCGTTTGCCTATTGTCCGAGGGTTTTGCCGATAAGTGTTCCCGTTGACGTGACCGGCTAATAAAGGTAATTTATCAGGGTGGCTCAAATGGCCGCCCTTTTTTGTTGGGACCGAATGAGGATGTGATTTGGCAAAGAAAAGACAAACTCAGGCACGGGCGTTTGCCCTGGCCGTAGCTAAAGTTGCGGACGAGCGGCACTGCAGTGACATTGTAGTCTTGGACCTGCAGGGCATATCGCCCGCCACCGATTATTTTGTGATCGCTACCGGCACAAGCGATCGGCAGATGCGCACCGTCGCCGACGAAATTAGCGGAGCCGCTCGAGACCGGGAGCTGATGCGGTTTGGCCGGGCCGGCTATGAGCAGGGCCGCTGGATTCTGCTGGACTTTATCGACGTTGTGGTGCACATTTTCGATAGCGAGTATCGGAATTACTATGATCTGGAATTGCTCTGGGGCGACGCCAAACGATTGCCTATTAGAAGACAAAAAGTGGCCGCAGAGGGCACAGAGAAATCTGAAACCTAATATTTTTAGCCACGGAGGACACAGAGAGCACAGAGAATGAAAGATAAGAGAACAGCTCTTGTTCCGGTTGGCCAAAGGGGTTACGGGTAGTTTCGGTGTGACGACAAGAGATAGGTAAC
>JAFNGF010000363.1 GCA_017885385.1 Planctomycetota bacterium | reverse complement strand
CCCGACAGAATACGGCCCTCACCGATGGGTCGGTTTGAGCCGCTGGTTTGGTTTAACAATCGCAATTAGTGGGCTTCAAGCCCACCCTACAATTCTCTCCGCTCGCTCCTCAAAGTTGCCGACAACATTATATTCCCCACCCCCAAACCGCAAAGATATTTTTCTAAAAAACTTCTTCTTTTTCCAACTTGGCCATTTGAAATTTGACATTCGACAGTTCCCTCCCGTCTTTCGTCCTCCTGTTCCTCCCGTCCCCGCATCTACTCATTTACTCATGTACTCATTCACGAACCCCTGTCCTGAGCGTAGTCGAAGGAACGAGCCACGAGTTACCGGTCACCACTCACCAGTCACCAGGAATAGATATTGCGGATAAGTTTTGTCTGTAATTTAGCTCCGGTGAAATCGGGCGATGCAGGACTTGAACCTGCGACCCGCTGATTATGAGGTTGTGGGTCTTATCCTGCTTTTGGAAAAGGTGATTTTCTAAGATTAAAGAGCATCGGACATTGAAAATGTTGCCAAATTTTTACTTTTCAATAACTCACCGATGATAAAGGGCTTATGGAATGAGCATTTTTGTCGAATTGGCAGATAACGAGACTTCTGGTTGTAGCGGATTTGTATGCGTCATTGGGATACTTCTTACTCTGGAAAGCATCTTCAACGGTGGTGGCAAGACCATGCAAGGCAATATGAGCCTCAGTTTGGTGATGGTGAGAAGGAAGAATCGAGCTTCATCTACCCTCATTGAATCTCCGCTCTATGGCTTCTATCCTTTTTTCAGGTCTTTGGCCTTTTTGTGCTTGGGGAAATGCGTTGTGATATTATTTGCCACGCCCCGTCTTTATGTCTCGTAGTTTTGCGTTTTCGTTTATGAGGTTGACGCCCATCCGGCGCTTTGATAGAATTCGGCACGCTTTTTTGCAGAAGGCTTTTTTGAAATTAGGCACGGATTTATACGGATGCATACTGTTTTGTAATGGCTCGGCCATCCCTGATAGGGACTACTAATTTTCTTGCCGTGTTAATCGGCGTTAATCCGTGTCGAACAAGCAGGTGGAGTATCTATGCGATTGATTCTGGTCGATAGGTCAGATGAAATCAGGCGGAACTTTTTTCCTCTGGCTCTGAGCCGGCCGCTCTGGCAGCTGCGATGCGGCATAACCACGCTCGAGGAGAAATTGGCCGCCAAGCTTGTCCCGAGGTCTCTCGAGGGAATAGGGGCGGATGATGCCGCGTATTTTGTGCCTGACTACATGGCTGACGCCTATCGGGCACGGGCAAAATACCCCGTCAACGATATGTCTGCCCTCGCCGGTGATGACCTGATGCTTGTGGATCCGCTGGTAAAGGCAGAAGACTTGCGTATCCGAGCAGAAGGTAAAAGCGAGGTGGGTCTGGACGAGCAGGGGCGGGTTTTTTATGCCCGCATCGTCAAAAACGATCTCAAGAAACTCGTCGCCAACAGTATCGAGGACTTTGTCGCTTCAGCCAAGCTGCGCCTGCCAAATGTGACGTGCAAGCTTCGCACGTGGGAGTATCTTTGGGACCTTGTGCTGGCTAACGCCGACCAGATAACGTCGGACTTTGCAGCGGCGGGAAAATGCGGAATCGAAGGAAAAGTAGAGAAGCCCGGCGAAATTCTGGGCAGCAAGACGGACATCTTCGTGGGATCGCGGGCACGAGTGCATCCAATGGTCGTTATCGACGCGGAAAACGGTCCCGTTTACATCGATGAGGGCGCAGAAATACAACCTTTCAGCCGAATTGAAGGACCCTGCTACATCGGCAAAGAATCAATCCTGCTGGGAGCCAAATGCCGCAGTGGTAATACATTCGGACCGTGCTGCCGAATCGGCGGCGAGGTGGAAGAGTCCATCATCCACGGATATTCGAACAAATACCATGATGGGTTCATCGGGCACAGCTATATTGGCGAGTGGGTCAATCTCGGTGCACTGACGACCAATAGCGACCTGAAAAACGACTATTCAACCGTCTCTATTACGCTGGAAGGGCAGGGGGCTATCAACACCGGATCGACCAAGGTCGGCTCGTTTATTGGAGACCATACCAAGACCTCGATTGGAACGCTGCTCAATACGGGCTGCTATATTGGGGCGATGGCGATAATAATGGCGACGGGTAAGCCCTTGCCGAAGTTCATCCCCTCGTTTGCGTGGTTTGTCGAGGGCGTAGTGACCAAGGGGTTCGGCAGGACCGGGTTATACGAAACGGCAAAGGTAGCGATGAGCCGGCGAGGGCGGGAATGGACTGCGGCTGAGCAAGCGATGTGGGACGCCATTTTCCAGATGACCGCCCCCGCGCGAGATGAAGCCATAAAAAGAGGCCGCAAGGCAATGTTCAGGTAGCAGCAAAAGGACAGGAGACAAGTTAATGGCAACAGTAGAAGAACGTGTCAAAGCAATAACCGCCCGAGTCCTGGGGCTGGAGCTGGACGAGATTAAATCGGAGCACAGCTTCACGCAGGATTTGGGAGCGGAGAGCGTGCAATCGATCGAGCTGGTCGCAATGTTTGAAGAGGAATTCGGCATCGAGATGGATGAGGACGCTGCGCTGGCGGTGGAGACGGTCGGCGGTGCGGTCGAATTCATTACACAGGTGTGCCGGCAGCAGGGCGTTGAGCTGGAAGAGTAGGTCGCAATCCGCAGACGAAAGGATTTTTGATGGGCAAGGCAGAGAAGCTGCATCCTCTTGTGGATTCGGAAGTGCCGAATTTGCTGGAGCAGATTTTTCCATACAGTTTGCCGCCGCTGATTCGCTTCGATAGTCCGGTGATCGAGTATATTGACGGTGAGCCGGTGGAGTTTGATTTCAGCTCTGTAAAGGATAGAGAGCTGTTGATAACCGACACGACTTTTCGGGATGGACAGCAGGCCCGTCCGCCGTACACGGTTGACCAAATGGTGCGGATTTTCGACCTGCTCTCGCGCCTTGGCGGGCCTAACGGAGTGATAAGGCAGACGGAATTTTTCCTCTATACGAAAAACGACCGTGAGACACTGGACAGATGTCGGGCGCTCGGCCATAAATATCCTGAATGTACCGGCTGGATACGCGCGGTCAAGGGGGATTTTCGCCTGGTCCAGGAAGCCGGCCTGAAAGAGACGGGTATGCTGACAAGCTGCTCGGACTATCACATCTTCCACAAGTCGAAATTCCGCAGCAGGAAGGAGTGCATGGACAAATACTGCGAGGTGGTGGACGCGGCTTTTGAGGCCGGCGTTCGTCCCCGGTGCCATCTGGAGGACCTTACGCGTGCTGATATCGACGGATTTGTCTTGCCGTTTGTTGACCGCCTGATGGAAATGAGCCGGCAGGTACCCGCGAGGCAGTCGGTCAAGATCAGGCTGTGCGATACTATGGGCTTTGGCATCAGCTATCCCGGCGCCGAGCTGCCGAGGAGTATCCCGAAACTTATTTACAAACTTAATAGGGAATGCGGCGTGCCGAGCGACCGGCTGGAATGGCACGGCCATAACGACTTCCACAAGGTCCACGTCAACGCGGCGACAGCCTGGCTATATGGATGCGATGCGGTAAACACGACGATTTTTGGGTTCGGTGAGCGTACCGGCAACCCGCCGCTGGAAGGGGCGATCTTCGAATATATAGCGCTCAAGGGCGGCCTCTCGACTTCGCTCGGGGCGGGCCTGTGCGGGATCGACACGATGGCGATCACCGAGCTGGCCAACTATATGCGCTCCATCGGGCTGCCGATTCCGGACAACTATCCGTTCGCAGGCAGAGCCTTCAACACCACCAGCGCCGGAATCCATGCCGGTGGGCTTCGACAAGATGAGCGGATATACAATGTTTTTGACACCGAGAGACTGCTTGGGTTGCCGCCGCGAATTGCTATAACCGACAAGAGCGGCGCCGACGGTGTCGCGCACTGGCTAAATGAGCTCTTTGGCCTGAAGGGTGACGAGCGCATCAGCAAGATAAAGGTGCACAAATTGGCTCGCTGGGTTATGGACCAGTATGAACAGGAAGGTCGGCTGACCGCCATCAGCGACCAGGAGCTTGAGGCTAAAGCAAAGGAGTTCTATCCTGACTATTGGCAGAAGTACAAGAGCTGACGCCCCTTCGCTTTTTGGGGGCCTGTGCGAATCCCGACTTGATCGGGATTCCTCACGGTCTGCCGGGAGTGGGGTCGGCCGGCTGCCAGCTCTCAGCCAAACTCCAGGTGGCTGGATCCGCCATCGGGTCAACAATAGCCAGCGACTCGCCGCCGCCATCGGTCGTCGGATACCACCTGTCACTATAGCCAAACCGCATTATCGCGGCCTCCAACGGCAAGACCAGCGTCAGCACAATATCCTCGCCATTATTGCTCAGGTTGCCTGAATACTGCCCGGCAACCCT
>JAFNGF010000362.1 GCA_017885385.1 Planctomycetota bacterium | reverse complement strand
GCGAACATGGATGTCTTCCGCCGTTTGCCCTACCCTCACCACCGCCCATCGGGTGCGAAACGGGGTTCTGGGCCTTGCCTCTTACGTGCGGCCTGCGGCCCAAGTGGCGTGTTCGGCCGGCCTTACCGAGGCTTACATTCTGGTCGTCGGGGTTGCTCACTTGCCCGATCGTTGCCCGGCATTCCTTGCGAAGCATACGCATTTCGCCGCTTGGCAGGACGACGGTTACCCAGTTACCCTCTTTGGCCACGATTCTGGCGGCGCCTCCGGCGCCTCTGACCAGTTTTCCGCCCTGGCCGGCCGTCATTTCAAGGTTGTGAACCTCCAGACCGGCGGGAATTGCCCCCAAAGGCATTGCGTTGCCGATCTTGGGCTCGCAGGAAGGACCGCTTTCTACTTTATCTGCGACTTTTATGCCCAGCGGCGCCAATATGTACTTTTTTTCGCCATCAGCGTAGTTCAACAGAGATATGAAGCAATTCCTGTTCGGGTCGTACTCAATAGTTGCTACCTTCGCAGGGATGCCATCTTTGTCTCGCTTAAAGTCGATGATGCGATATATTTTTCTTGCCCCACCACCTAAAAAGCGAGTAGTAGTGATGCCAGAATGGTTCCTTCCGCCGTTCTTCTTTATGCGCTTGCACAGCGACTTTTCGGGCTTGGCGGCCGTCAGCTCAGCGTAATCGTTGACTGAGCCGCTCCTACGTCCTGGACTTGTCGGTTTATATATTCGGATACCCATGGTTTCCCGTCTTTTCAGTCATTTTAGAACAGGTCTATATGATAGTCAGGTTTCAAATACACAACGGCCTTTTTCCAGCTTGCTGTCATGCCAATGTTTTTACCTTTGCGGCGAGTCTTGCCCCTGCGGTTAGCAGTTCTAACTTTGCGTACTTTTACACTATACAAGTTTTCCACCGCACTTCTTATCTGTATCTTATTGGCTCTTTTACTCACCTGAAAAGAGTACGCGCTCTTTGTGCCGGCAAGATGCGTGCTTTGCTCTGTAATCAAAGGCCGAATTATTATGCTGGTATCATTCACGTCGCTAACGGCTGCTCCTGACTTGTCTGGTTCTTATTCAAAACAGATAGAAATGCCTCTTTAGTAAATAGCATCTTATGGTAATTGCAGATGTCCCCGGCGTTAAGCTCGGCCGCAGGCATAACTGCCACTCTGGGGATGTTTCGAGCCGATCTGTAAATATTATCGTTATAATCACTTATGGTTACAAGGCAGCTCCGTTCTATCTTTAGGTTATTCAGAAGGTTTACAAAGTCTTTGGTTCTTGGTTTCTCCAGGTTCAGCTGGTCAACTACCACGACGTTTTTGCCCAGAAGCTTGGCCAATATTGCTGAGTCTCTGGCTAATCTTCTTTGCTTTTTGGGCATGTTTTTCCTGAAGTCTCTGGCGACTTTTGCAAACGTTACTCCGCCGCCAACACGCTTTGCGGTCCTGCGGGTGCCGGCTCGGGCGAACCCTGTACCTTTTTGCCTGTAGATTTTTCTGCCTGAGCCGGCTACCATGTTTCTATTTTTGGTTGCGGCTGTCCCGACCCGCTTATTAGCATGATACATAACAATTGCCTGCTTGAGCAAAGAGTACCTGATCCGACCGCCCAAAGCCGACTCATCTACGCTGAGGCTGTCGACCTCTTGTCCTTGCGTATTGTAGACCGCCAACTGAATCATTTTTAAGCTACATTCTCCGGCTACTTGGACTTTTTGGCGCTACGAACAATGCAATATCCGCCGGCAGGGCCTGGTATAGCGCCTTTGACGACCAGCAGATTCTTCTCTTGATCTATTGCCAGCAACGTGTGGTTTTTTTCCGTAACCCGGCAGTTTCCCATGTGGCCGGGCATTTTCTTTCCCTTTTTGGGGCCGCCGCTCATGCCGGCATTTGTGGCGAAAGCCGATATCGAGCCGGGCGCTCTATGCTTTCGTTCCGTGCCGTGAGAGGCCGGGAACCCGGTGAAGCCGTGTCGCTTCATTGCGCCGGCGAAACCTTTGCCTTTGCTGGTGCCAACAACATCGACAAGTTGATTTGCCGCAAACGTGGAGACTGTGACAGAGTCTCCGATTTTGTGCTCCGGCTGGATGTTGTCGGGCAGCCGCATCTCTTTGACAAACTTTTTCGGGGTCGTATTGGCCTTTTGGGCGTGTCCGACTTCCGGCTTTTTCCTGCGCGAGGGCTTTACATCATCGTAGCCCATCTGAACAGCGTTGTAGCCGTCCGTCTGGACGGTTTTAACCTGCGTAACTGTGCAGGGCCCAGCGTGTATGACGGTGACGGGCACTAAGCTGCCCGATTCGTCGTACAGCCGGGTCATCCCAATTTTCTTGCCCAATAACATCGCCATTTTCTTACCGCTCAAGTTAAAATTCTAAATCCTAAATTCTAAGCCCTAATTTTGAGCATTCCAAATTTGGATTTTGAAATTGTTTAGGATTTCGATATTAGGATTTAGATTTTTGTCGGCGGTTACGCCTTTATCTTTACGAAAACTCCAGCCGGCACCACCAGCCGATTCAGCACTTCAGCCGTTCGTGCGTTGGCTTCATAAATATCAATTAAGCGTTTGTGGGTCCTCATTTCAAACTGCTCTCGTGATTTCTTGTCAACATGGGGACTGCGCAAAACGGTATACCGTTCAATCCGGGTAGGCAACGGCACCGGGCCGCTTACGCGGGCATTGGTCTTTCGAGCGTGCTCTACTATCTCCTTTGCGGATGCGTCGAGCGCCCGATGGTCGTATGCTTCCATCCTGATTCTTATTCTTTCGCTTTCAGCAGCCATAGCTTTCCTCTTACAATTACCGCAGGACTGCTTTGAATCCGCGCCTCAAAGCCTTTTGCCGTATCCAGCTTGCAGGCCAAAAGGCGAAATAGAAACCTCATTTCTCAGCGTATAGTCGCCCAGCTATCGGCTAATTGGTACTTGCTTTGGCAGGAAAGGCATTGCTGTTGATTACTGACCATCGCAGGTTACTTGATTTTCAACAATCAATTATCAACTTCGCCTTCCTTAAGGATTGGGGTTTGGGTCGCATCGAGGCTATTCATCAGAGCGTTGAATGGCTTTGTTGCACCCCTGACCTAAAAGAGTAATAATAAACCGTTCTTGATCCCAAAAAGCAAAGATATGCCCAAGCCCAACTTACGCAAAGCCCTTCCTGGCAATGCTCGCTACGGGCCGAAAACCACAAACTTAACATATCACATATAAGCTGTCAACAAAATGTCGGCAAAAAATTTTATCTGAATGCAAAAAAATCATCATTTTTCTAAACGATAAGATGCCCGGCAATCTCATGGGGAACCTTTTCGTAACTTAAGGGTTCCATAGTAAAGGTTCCTCGCCCGCCTGTCAGACTCCTAATCTCGCTGGAATAGCCGAACATTTCGACCAGCGGCACTTTGGCATCGATTACCTGCATGTTTCCATGTACTCGGCAATCCGTGATTAGACCCCTTTTTGCAAGTATACTGCCCTGGACGGCCCCAAAAGAGGGTTCTGGCACCTCTACTTGCAGTCGCATTATTGGCTCAAGCAGGACTGGGCCGGCCAGCTTTAGTGATTTTTCTACAGCAATCGCGGCGGCTTGCTCAAAGGCGAGGTCCGAAGAGTCGACTGAATGGAACGAGCCGCCGATTAGCGTAACTTTAGCTCCCACAACGGGATAGCCTGCCAACACGCCGCTGCCCAAGGCTTGGCGAGCACCCCTTTCCACAGCAGGAACGTATTGCCTGGGAACCACGTCAGAGCCCACTTTGGTCTCAAATTCCATATCGGCGGCCAAATGGCCGTCATCTGTCAGCAAAGGCTCAACGACCAGAATAACATGCCCGTACTGGCCGTGGCCGCCTGTTTGGTGAATGAATTTGCCTTCAGCTTCCGCAGCTTTGGTGATGGTCTCTTTGTAAGCTACTCGCGGCCTGCTGACCCTGATGTTGACCTTTTTTTCTTTAACCAGCTTGTGCTGAAGGATTTCCAGATGGAGCTCACCCATGCCGCTGATAATGGTCTGTCCTGTCTCTTTATCCATTTTGCACTGGAAAGTTGGGTCTTCGCGTCTCAGAGCATCCAATGCGTCCACCAGTTTTTGCCTTTCCGCTGCGGTTCTTGGCTCTATTGACATATTGATCACGGTGTGCGGGAACGTAATGCTGGGCAGACAGATGGGGTTTTTGGGGTCGCAGAGGGTATCCCCGGTCAGAGTTTGCTTAAGACCTATGGCTGCCACGATGTCGCCGGCACGGGCCGAGTCCAGGATTTTTCGCTCGTTGGCGTGCATTTCAAATATCCTGGTAACGTTTTCCCGCCTGTCACGATTCGGATTCAGCACTCTTGTGCCCGATTTCAATGTGCCCTGATATATTCTCAGGAAGGTCAAGTCCCCGTGTGAATCGGTTGTAATCTTAAATGCAAGTGCGACCAGGCTGCCGTTCGGGTCGCATTTAACCGGTACCGGTTTCTTTTCATCGGTGGGTCTGTGGCCGGTCAGAACAGGTTTATCTAAGGGAGAAGGCAGATACGCCGCCACGCCGTCAAGCAGTCTCTGTACCCCGATATACTTCAGTGCCGAGCCGACAAATACGGGATGGAGCTTGTTGCTTAGGGTTCCTTTTCTGATTGCTCTATAGATCATTTCGTCGCTTATCGGCTTATCGTGAACGTAGCAATCCAGCAGCTCTTCGTCGTATTCGGCGGCCAGATCAAGCATCGCGTTTCTTTGCTGCCGTGCTTTTGGTCGCAATTCAGCGGGGATTTCGGTCTCCTGGAACTTTGCTCCCAATTCTTCGGTTGTGTAGAAGACCGCCTGCATCGTAATCAGGTCTATTATGCCGGCAAAGGAGCCTTCCGCTCCTATGGGGATCTGCAAGCAGATGGGATTGGCAAGGAGCTTGTCATGAATGCTTTGGACGCTCATCTCGAAATCGGCGCCGGTCTTATCCATTTTGTTGATAAAGCATAGGAAGGGCAGGTCGTATTTTTGCCCTTGTCGCCAAACCGTTTCGCTCTGGGCCTGCACTCCTTCGCTGCCGTCGAATACAGCTACGGCTCCATCGAGGACACGAAGCGATCTTTCAACCTCGGCGGTAAAGTCGATATGACCTGGCGTATCTATAAGGTTGATTTCAAACCCCTTCCAGGGACATTTGGTTGCCGCCGAAGTGATAGTTATGCCTCTTCTTTGCTCCTCCTCCAGATANNCCCATTTTGTAAGTCTTGCCGGTGTAATATAATATGCGCTCGGTTACCGTCGTCTTGCCGGCATCGATGTGAGCTATAATACCGATATTTCGTATATTTTCCATAGCGTGCAGCGTTTAGCGTTCAGCGGATAGTAAAAAAATATAGCGTATAGCAAAAAACTTACCGCTATACGCTATCCGATATAGGCTGTAAAACTACCAGGCGAAGTGGGCAAAAGCCTTGTTTGCGTCAGCCATTTTATGGATATTTTCGCGGGTGGTCATTGCCCCGCCGTGTTTGCTATAAGCATCTACCAGCTCGGAGGCCAGGCGATCGCACATAGGTTTTCCGGTCTTACTCCTGGCCGAATGTATCATCCACCTGATGGCAAGTGATTGCTGGCGTTTGGGACCGACCTGCATTGGCACTTGATAGCTGGCTCCTCCGATGCGCTTACTACGGACTTCTATCAGGGGCTTTACGTTATTTACCGCCGTCTCAAACACTTCCAGGACAGAGGCATCCTTCATCTTTTTGGATACGATGTCCATAGCGTCATAGAATATCTGCTGTGCAGTGCTTTTTTTGCCCTGCCACATCATGCAATTGATAAACTTCGCGACCAGCTTACTGTTGTATTTCGGGTCGGCCTTAAGCTGTTCACTGGAAGCGGTCCACTTTTTTGCCATTATCTACCTCGATACTGCCTTTGTTGGCCACAGAGGACTCAGAGGAATTATTCTATTTCTCTATCCGCCATACCCTTCGACTTGCTCAGGGCAGGCCGTATGGCGGATAAATCTCTGTGAACTCTGTGTACTCTGGGGCTTTTCGCCCCACCGGTTTTTATTTTGCTCTTTTTGCACCGTATTTACTTCTGCCCTGTTTGCGGCCGGCTACGCCGGCGCAGTCCAGAACGCCGCGAATGATGTGATATCGCACGCCCGGCAAATCTCTGACGCGGCCTCCGCGAATCAGAACCGTGCTGTGCTCCTGCAGGTTGTGGTCGATCCCGGGAATGTAAGCGGTTACCTCCTTGCCGTTTGTTAATCTAACCCTGGCGATCTTTCTCAAGGCGGAGTTCGGCTTCTTGGGCGTCTGAGTCCTGACAATCAGACACACGCCTCTTCTCTGCGGCGAACCACTGATATCAGAGACCCTTTTTTTCCGTTTAGACTTTGCTCTTGGATTTCTGACTAACTGATTTATAGTCGGCATAGCTAATACCCCTTAGCTTTTTTTACCGCGGAGACCGCAGAGAAAACGGTCTTTATATTCTTCCTCTCGGCGCTCTCGGCGTCCTCTGCGGTTAATCCAATCACCTTAATCCCAACGCTTCCCTAACGGCAGCATCGGCTTTTGCTTCTGCGCTCTTAACTTCTTTAACCTCGGCAAATTCTTTCGGCAACGGCGCCTCAACGAGATGCTTGACCTTCATCTCGAGATACTGCTTAAAGGCGGTTCCAGCCGGTATCAGGTGGCCCAGTATCACGTTTTCCTTCAAGCCATGAAGCTCATCCACCCTACCAGCTAAGGCCGCCTCCGTCAAGACCTTAGTTGTTTCCTGGAAGCTGGCGGCGGCAATGAAGCTGTCCGACCACAGGGACGCCTTGGTGATGCCCAGCAGAAGCGTCTTTGCGGTTGCCGGCTTTGGCTTCTTTCCTTTAGCGCCTGTGCCGCCGATCGCCTCAACTTTCTCGTTAATGCCGGCAAGGTCTTTCTTGTCGATAATTTGATCTTCTTTCAATTCGGTTGAGTCTCCGACGCTGGCAATCTTTAGGCTGTTGGTTAACCGCTCGTTTTCTGCGCGGAAAACGAATTTATCAGCGACTTCGCCCGGCAGGAAAGAGCCGTCGCCGACAGACTCGATCTGCACCTTTCGCATCATTTGGGCAATAATGATCTCGATGTGTTTGTCGTTTATGTTGACATTCTGTGAGCGGTAAACGCTTTGGACTTCTGGAATCAGGTATTTCTGCAAGGCTTCCTCACCTTTAATCCGCAGAATATCGTGGGGCACCAATGGACCATCCGTCAGTGCATCTCCGGCCTCGACGAAATCACCGGCGTGAACGTTCAGATGTCTATCGCGTGGAACGTGATGTTCCTTTTCCATTCCGCTCTCGGAGCGAATCAGGATCGTCATTTTGCCTTTGCGTTTATCGCTTCGCAGCTCGACGCGGCCTGATATCTCGGCCATCGCGGCAGGGTCCTTTGGTTTGCGAGCCTCAAACACCTCTGTAACTCTGGGAAGACCTCCGGTGATATCCTGCGTACCGCTGGTAGCTCTGGGTTGATGAGCGAGCAACTGTCCTGCCTGTACCTGCTGGCCCTCAGCAACCTCGATTCTGGCCCCCGCGGGCAGATAGTGAACATCGAGTATTTTGCCCGCGGCATCTTCTACGATAATCTGCGGATGTTTATCGCCTTTATGCTCGATTACCACAGGTCTTTCCAGTATTTTGGTCTGCCGGGGAGCCGTGTCCTGCTCCGCATCTTCGGCTCTTAGTTTTGTGGCTCTAATTTTCAGCTCTTCTATCTGGACGGTTTCGCCCTCCACTATGTCCACAAACCGTATAAGACCGGGGACTTCGGCCAGGATGGGCGTGCGGTGCGGGTCCCATCGGAAAAGCATGACTCCAGCCTTAACCTTCTGGGCGTCTGTTACTAAAATAGCAGCTCCATAGGGCACTTTGAATTTGTCAAGCTCTCGATCTTTGGCGTCAAGAATAGCCATTTCGCCATTACGCTTGAGTGCAATGATCTGCTCACTGCCGTCAGGTTGCGAGATGGCAACTGCATTTATGTCACGATACTGAATCTTGCCCGTATGTGTGGCTTTCTGCTCGCGCTCAAGTATGGCTCTGGAGGCGATGCCGCCGGTATGAAACGTGCGCAGCGTCAACTGGGTACCGGGTTCGCCGATTGACTGTGCGGCGACAATGCCGACTGCTGCGCCTTCTTCGACTAGCTGCCCGGTGCTCATATCCCAGCCATAACACTTCGCGCAAATGCCGAACGGGCTGTCACAGGTCAGAGGGCTTCTGACTCTGATGGCGTCCAGACCCAAAGCTTCTATCTTGGCCCCCGACTCCGGAGTGATAACTTCGTTTTCTCGAACAATCATCTCGTCGGTGATTGGGTTACGGATGTTATCTCTGGCGGTTCTGCCGATAATAAGCTGAGACAGCGGTAAGTCGCTTTGCTCGCCTCTGCTTACTGTGCTTTTGGTAATTCCCTGCAAGGTTTGACAGTCACGCTCGATAATGATTACGTTCTGAGCTACGTCTATGAGTTTTCGGGTCAGATACCCTGAATTGGCGGTTTTTAGGGCGGTATCGGCCAGCCCCTTGCGCGCACCGTGAGTAGAGCTAAAGTACTCAAGAACAGATAGTCCCTCGCGGAAGTTTGACTTGATCGGCGTTTCAATAATCTCACCGCTGGGCTTGGCCATTAATGCTCGCATACCTGCGAGCTGTTGAATCTGGTCGGTACTTCCTCTGGCGCCGGAGTCGGTCATAAGGTAGATAGGGTTGAGGTAGGGCGTGCCATCGTCCGTGGTGTCTTCTTTAAGGCCGCGTATCATTTCGTTGGTAACCGCCACGCGGGCGTTGGTCCAGGCGTCGATAACCTGGTTGTACCGCTCACGATCAGTCAAGACGCCCTCATTGTAGTTCCTCAGGATTTTGCCGACCTTCTTTTCTGTTTCGTTGATAATTTCCGCCTTCTTTACCGGTATCTTCAGGTCGGTAAGGCCGAAGCTCATGCCCGACAGAGTGGCATATTTGAACCCCAGGTCTTTTATTCGGTCGAGCAGGTCTATGGTCTCGGCGCTGCCTACGAATTCAAAACAGTCGCTAATTACGCGGCTGATCTTCTTTTGAGACATCGTAATATTGTAGAACGGCATTTCCATTGATAATATGTCGTTAAATATACATCTGCCTACAGTCGTTTCGACCGCCGCATCGACGGATTTCAATTGCTGGGTCTTGATTTTATCTGCCTCTTCCACGACTACTTTATTCTTGCCCGTCCTTACTTTGATCTTTTCATGCAGACCAACCTTGCCCGTTTCATGGGCCATTATCGCTTCGAAAGTATCGCGAAATAGCGGCACTTTATGACCTGTTTGCTCTGCGGACGGTTTTTCCCACAAGTGTGTCAAATAATAATTGCCCATCACCATATCCTGAGAGGGAC
>JAFNGF010000361.1 GCA_017885385.1 Planctomycetota bacterium | reverse complement strand
TCCAGACCCTCATCCTGGCACTTCTTTACAATAGCAGTGCTTTTTACGCCAAGCTCCGTAGCCAGAATATAGACCCTTGTAGCGGCCAAGAACGCCTCCCGTCATCAAGCCTGTTCTTCTTTTTTGTCAGTCGTTTTTGCCTGCTGAGCCAGCTCTTTTCCCGCCTGTTTCTGCTTGGACTCAGCCGCTAAATTTCGAGCTTCCTCGTGTGCTGCTGCAACCAGCCTCTCGGCAAGGTCCGGCTCAATCTTCAGCTCGTTAGTCAGCGGCTCGACCCCCACGTCATCGAGATCCAAAACAGATATGACTCCCAGCGCTATCAACTTGTCAACGATTATTTCATCGGCGCCTTCTACAGTTTTGACGCAGCTTGCCAACCGCTCAATGCCCTGATTGTATTCGTCCGGCGTGAGGATATCGATGTCCCAGCCGGTCAGCCTTGCAGCCAACCGAACATTCTGCCCGTGCTTGCCGATGGCCAGGCTAAGCTGCTCTTCTTCGACCACAACTGTCGCCCGGCCCAGCTCGAAACACAGGGCGATTTCGCTGACCTTCGCCGGCATTAACCCGTTAGCCACCAGCACCTGTGATGAGTCGTTCCAGCGGACAATATCTATCTTTTCTCCGCCCAGCTCCTCAACAATGTTCTTTATCCTGCTGCCCCGCACCCCGACGCAGGCCCCGACAGGGTCAACCTTGTCGTCGAGCGAAGCGACAGCAACCTTGGTGCGGTATCCTGCTTCTCTGGCGAGCGCCCGGATTTCGATAATGTTCTCGACGATCTCCGGCACTTCCGACTCAAACAGTCGGCGAATGAAATCAGGATGGGTTCGCGATAGGATGATCTTAACCTGATTCGCGCTCTCTTTTACATCCAGAATCAGACATCGAATTCTTTCGCCTGGGCGATGCGTCTGACCCATTATCTGCTCGGCTTTGGGCATAAAGCCCTCAATCGCCTGGCTCAAGCTGACAATCAGGGTTCCACCCTCGTACCGCACGACCGAGCCGCTTACGGTTTGCCCCTTCCGCTGGACGAACTCTGAATAGATGCTGCCCCTCTCATCTGCCCTTATTTTCTGGATCATGACTTGTTTGGCTGTCTGAGCGGGGATTCGGCCCAGTTGCCTTATATCAATTTCCTCATCGTCTTTGTAGGCGTTGACCTGCCCGGTGGTCCTATCAATGCGTACGACTATATTGCTCTGCAGCTCACCGAAGTGTTTTCTGATCGCCGAGACCATAGCTTCTTCCAAGTCGGCAAAGATGGACTCCTTGTCGATATTCTTGTCGCGGGCAATGCTATCGACAATTCTCAGTAACTCCTGATTCATTTGGCCCTACTTTCTGATCCGGCGCCAGCTTCTTTTTTACCGCTGAGCTCGCAGAGGTCGCAGAGAAAAATCCTCTTTATTCTAAATCTCAGCACTCTCGGCGTTCTCTGCGGTTAATACTCCTATTTATTTCTTTTCTCGGTGCTCTCTGTGTCCTCTGTGGCTCTTTTTTTCGGGGGCGGCGATTTCTGCTCCAGCACCAGAATTGGCGCCGGACAAAAAAAAGTGGAAACTTCGACAGTTTCCACTTCAAAAACACCCCGCCGAATCAAGGTTGTAGTCTACCCCTGGCTTACATCAGTCTGCTCCGATAAGGGCCCCAATTGCCGTCTCTAAACAGGTGTAGGAACCCGACTACAAACCCATTCGCTTCACAACACTGAAGCAGAAACATCGATTCCCAAGCCGCCATAACTGCACAATCGCAGCATCGCAAACAACTTATTTGCTCAGCCTGCTGCACTGTTCACCAGCCCTGTCAAAAGCATTTCAAGCACCTCTTCAGCACAACTTAGCTCTGGCAGCCGTTAATCTTCGTAACCAAACCAAGCATAGTAATCGTCAAAGTCACTAAGGGCAATAATTTTTTTGCATAATTTGCACATTTTTTGGCCCAAACCAGGCAAGGATCGCGTTTGCAGCCCAAATACTTGCCAAATGCCCAGTAAAGTCCTATAATTTCCTTGATATTTTCCCTCGCTCAAATGTATCCTGTATTCAGTCTGAGGCGGGAAAGGTATGCGGCTAAGTTACCCCGGAAGTAGTGCCCTTGCATGCTTGGGAAAGACCGATGTGCGTAGATTGTACCGCATATTGCTGGATTTGACCCGGCCAGGGAACACCGTGTTCTGCAGGCCGACTTTTTTACGCGCTGGGGGCAGAAAGGAAGGGTAATGGGAAATGTCAGGTGAATGTACTTGTCAGAATATCTTGGGGATTCAAACGTAAATCCATTTGTCACTTTTGGGCTATGAATCTGAGCGCTACAAATTGATGAAAACAGAAAGCTGAACGTAATCTACGAACGAAACCTTATTCAAGTTCCAATTCTATGTCTACAAAGGGAGGGGACAAAGAATCATGAAACCATCTAACAAAATACAAAAGATGAAGGTTACGGTTATTATAACCCTAATGGCGTTGTCGCTAATCATTGTTCTTCCAGCGAGAGCGATTACCTGGGGAGAGGCAGATGAGAGTCAGCACCCAAACGTTGGAGCAATGGTCGTCCGTTGGTCTGACGGCACGCTGGGCCAGGTGTGTTCCGGCACGTTGATCCAGCCGTACATTTTCCTAACGGCTGGTCATTGCACGGATTATCTGGAATACGTGATAGGCTCTGATCAGATTGCAGCGATTTACGTCAACTTCGACGAGGACGCCTTGAACGAATCCACGTTGCTGGATGTGGAGACATTCATCACGCACCCCGACTACAACTAGGGACCTCAGTCCAACCATCACGATGTGGGTGTGCTCATCCTAACAAATCCTACGGGCATAACTCCCGCCACTCTGCCGGAGGAGGGCTTCCTTGACAAGCTGCGGGCGGAAGGCAAGCTGCGGAAGGGTAAGGAGGAGGCAGATTTTACCGTAGTTGGCTATGGGTCAACGCTAAGCTGGCCACCCCCTGAGATTACATACGAGAATAAACGCCGGTATGCCTTCTGAGTACCAAGCGCTACTGAAGTCATGGCTCAGAATGTCACAGAACCAACGCACGGGCGACGGAGGTACAGGCTATGGCGACTCCGGTGGGCCTGCTTTTTGGATAGATCCTGTTACTGGAGCCGAGATCCTTGTTGGGATTACGTCCTGGGGTGACGCACCGTGCGTTGCCGCCGGTTTTAATTATCGTGTTGACACCGCGGATACCTTGGTTTTCCTTTCACCTATCCTGGCGTTGGCTGATGAATGGCTGAAACCACCAGAACCATAACTGGCGTAGGACCGTACTTGCATCCTGTTTCTGGTTATTCGTTGTTAGCTCAAGACCCGCTCAAAGGAAAAGGGCGTGCTGAAATTCGACCGGATCGATGGTTATGTCAGCACGCCCTTTGTCTTGAATCCGGCACGTCTGGACCGGCCTGATTGATGATGTCAAGATATATGGCCGGGCAGTAACGCCGTGACCGCACTGTTTTTTGCCACCCCTGGTTCAGCAAAAGGCTTGTTCGACACAGAGCCCCTTCTGAGCGGAGAAAGCCTTCAGCCCTGACCNNGGGTAAACTCCGTGGAAGGGGAAGAATCCCGCCGGATGCCGGATGCTTCGGCTGCGCCTCAACAGTGTGAATCTGTGTAAATCCGTGTCTAAAAAAAGGTGATCGAAAAGGATTCAGGTTTACAGCAAGATGAAGCGACCCAGATTAACACGATTAAGAATTTGAATTATGCGGAATTTAATAAAACTGGCATATTTTGGTTATTTTTCCGAGGTGATGCTCATTTTTGGAGTAAAACGTGGCTTCGCACGTCATCTTGTAGAGGTTGGGCAAAATAGGCAAGAAAAAACAGGTTAAAAAAGCATCAAAAATGCGCAGA
>JAFNGF010000360.1 GCA_017885385.1 Planctomycetota bacterium | reverse complement strand
GTGACCGCTATCCTCCCAGATTTCTCTGGCGGTAGTTTCCCTGTGAATCTGCGGGTTCGCGGGATTGTTGAATTGCTGCGGCATAAAAGCGTTGGGATTTTCCGCCACAAATTGTTCGGCTTTTTCCACGGCTCCACTCATACCACGCCCCGCAGGCGTCAGCACAATCTCCGCGCCAAATAAGCCCAGCAGCTTTCTCCTCTCAACGCTCATCGACTCGGGCATAGTCAGGATCAGTCTGTAGCCTTTTGCCGCGCAAATAAAGGCAAGTCCTATGCCTGTATTGCCGCTGGTCGGCTCGATAATGACGGTATCAGGTTTTATGCAGCCTTGCTCTTCCGCCGCCTTTATCATTGCCAGCGCAATTCGGTCTTTAACGCTGCCGCAAGGGTTATGTGATTCAAGCTTAGCCAGGATAGTTGCCTTATCCGAGCCGAGCTTATTGATTCGGACTAACGGCGTATAGCCGACCGTTTCTGTGATGTTTTCGAAAATCGCACTCATAAGCGGCCTCTTGTCTGCCTATATTTGGTAATTCGAAGTCTTCTTGTCTTTTGCTTTATCAACTAAGTCCTGCAGCGTTATGGATTCCAGGACGTTCGTAACTGCTTGTTGTACCTGTGCCCAGACCTGTTTGACCACGCAGTCAGCGGACCTGGCACAGTAGTTGTCGTTCTGGACGCACTCTGCTGTGATCACAGGCCCCTCCAGGCAATTGAAGACGTCACTAAGTTTAATCTGGCTTGGGAGTTTGGCAAGGACGTAGCCCCCCTTAGAGCCTCTAACGCTCCTGACAAATCCTGCGGACCTGAGCATGGCCATCAGTTGCTCCAGATACTTGAGGGATATTTCCTGATGCTGGGCAATGGTTTTGAGCTGCAAAGGCCTCCTGCCGGCACTTTCAGCAAGCTCCAGTGCAGCCCTTACTCCATATCTGGTTCGAGTCGACAGCTTCATTACTAATCTCCTACTATTCCTACCGTACAAGTAGAGTATTATACGAAATCTTGGCTTTCTGGTGCAAGAAAAAAAATAAAAACTTTGAAAAGACTTAAAGATTTCTGATCGGTTAGCCCTATAATTCTAAAGTTAGTTTTATAGCTATCTGATGTAGTAGGGCAAACTATGTTAAACGTTGAGATACCGCAGCCATCGCTGGAGCACTTGAAGAGGCTAACGGACGACACGGGCGTATTTCAACATGCTAAATTCATCGTACCGGATCGCGAACCCGGCTACTGCACCGATGACAACGCCCGGGCGGTCATCGTCACAGCCAAATATTATGCTCAATACCGCGAGCCGCAGACCCTTGAGTTGTTGAATGTATACCTGGCTTTTGTCCTGCACGCCCAAAGGGACGATGGCTCCATCAAAAACTTTATGAGTTTTGACCGGACCTGGCTGAAAGATGAGCCTGCCAGCGACGCCTTTGGCAGAGTATTATGGGCATTTGGCACGCTGATGGCAAATCCGCCTTCGGCCTCATATTTATCAGTGGCAAGCGACCGCTTCGACTTTTGCGTAGGACAGGTTGCCAGGCAGTATCCAAGGGGCCTGGCGTACTCAATACTCGGCATGGCTGATTACCTCAAACAATTCCCGGAAGCCGGCGATATTAAGCAGCAACTGGCAATGGCTGCCGACCGACTGCTGGATCAGTATAGGCAAATCGCCCAGCCGGACTGGCGCTGGTTTGAGAACAGATTGACTTATGACAACGCTATCCTGCCGCACGCACTATTCGCGGCGGGCTTGACGCTGGATGATAGAAAATACCTGGATGTCGCCGACCCCACCTGCGAATTTCTTTTGCAGAATACTTTTAGCGGCGAGCACTTTAGCTTCATCGGCAACAACGGATGGTACGAACGGGGCGGCACCAGAGCCGCGTTTGATCAGCAGCCCATAGAAGCCGCGAGCACGGTTATGATGCTGCGAGCTGCTTATGAGGCCACGCAAGATAGCCGATTTCTGGCACTGCAAAGAAAGGCGTTCGATTGGTTCGTCGGCGACAATGACCTGCACTCGCCGCTTTATGACTTCACCACCAAGGGCTGCTGTGACGCGCTTGGGGCCGACGGCGTTAATATGAACCAGGGCGCCGAGAGCACGCTTAGCTTCTTATTGGCCCTATTGTCGGTGACCGAAACTCGCATCGAATAGGTGAATTGCAATGTTATCGCACGATTTCGGCGGCCTTCTCGCCGACCCACTCGATATCCCGGCCTACTCCCTGGACAGTGTTACAGCCGACTATACAAGAAAAGACAACAGCCAAAGCCAGCACCAGAAGTATTTTCATTATCATTTGCCAAGACTCTCCTTTCTTGATAGGCCCATCCGGCAAGATTTGAAGATGTTTGAAAAAAATCTCGTTCATGCTTACAGTATTATACAATATGAAAGTTGCCAGCTTTAATGTTAATTCCTTGCGTGCTCGATTAGATATCGTGCTTGCGTGGCTCAGCAAGCACCAGCCGGANNAGTTCGCCGACGTCGGCTACAACTACGTATTCAAAGGCCAGAAAAGCTATAACGGCGTCGCGACTTTTAGTAAAAACCCCATCACGGGCGTAAAATCCGGATTTGACGATGAGCCGCAAGACCAGCCCCGCCTGATTAAAGCTGAAATTAACGGCATCGCCATTATCAACACTTATGTTCCGCAGGGTTATTCGCCCGACTCCGAGAAGTTCCAGTACAAATTAGCGTGGTTTGACCGGCTGCTGGCTTTTTTCAGAACGAATTTTCAGCCGAAAGAGCCGGTTCTTTGGGTAGGAGACTTTAACGTAGCACCGCAGCCGATAGACGTATATGACCCTGAAGCCTTATTAGGCCACGTTTGTTTCCGCCCGGAAGTTCACAAGGCGCTTGAGGCAGTAATGAAGTGGGGATTTGTCGATCTATTCAGGATGCACTGCAGCGAGGCCGGCCAGTACACGTTCTGGGACTACCGATTTCCGAACTCACTCAAGCGCAACCTCGGCTGGCGATTAGACCACATTATGGCTACAAAATGTCTGGCTGAAAAATGCTCAGCCTGTTACATTGACAAGGAGCCTCGCGCTGCGGAAAAACCGAGCGACCACACGCCCATCATCGCAGAGTTTGACTGGCAGTAAGCGGCCTGCAAAGATTAGTTTTTATAAACATTACAAATTTTATAAATATTTGACTTTTCTCTTGGAATCAAGCGTGTTATGTGCGATAATAAAAACAGAAAAGGAAGGCTACTATGACCAAAGTGAGTATGACAAAGGCAAGACGGGATT
>JAFNGF010000359.1:358-12061 GCA_017885385.1 Planctomycetota bacterium | reverse complement strand
GCCTGGGAAAAGCCTGCGAATTGGCGGCGGAAAATATCGAGCAGGAGAATAAGAAGGTAAAGCATCTGCGTGACAAGCTGGAAAATGCGATATTGGAAAATTGCCCCGACTCGCGTCTCAATGGCGATAAGAAAAACCGCCTGCCCAACACCAGTAATATTAGCTTTGAGTATATCGAAGGCGAAGCGATTCTGCTTATGCTGGATAAGTACGGCATCTGCGCAAGTAGCGGCTCGGCTTGTACCTCCGGCTCATTAGAGCCTTCTCACGTTTTGCGTGCGATGGGCGTGCCGTTCACCGCCGCCCACGGCTCAATTCGATTCAGCCTCAGCAGATACAACACTGAGCAAGAGGTCGATTACACCATCGAAATAATGCCACAAATCGTCAACCAGCTCCGCGAACTGTCGCCGTTCGTGGCGAAGTAGGCCTGTCTCTTAGGACAGCCCGTCCTTCCGCTATTCCCGCGCAGGCCCCAAACATTATTCTGGGCAGGCTCGTGACAACAGAGACGCCACTTGTTCGGTCAGCAACAGGTGGCCCGCATTCCATGTTTTAGGACCCTTCCGTTTTTATTGACCCACTTTTTCTTGTTTTTGGGGATCGATTAAGTCACAGTACTGGATTCCCGATAATCCTATTGAATGGGGTGTATTAAATCAGATCTCGTCGACGACATTTTTGAAAGGCCATTGTAGGTGTTGTTGCAAAAGGAATCACCTTGATTACCAGCCGCTACCATGTGCAGGCTCCCTTGGCGGTAGGTCTAATTGCAGCCTAAGTAATCTTCGGCAGTTGCTCAATGATGAGCATCCGAACGGGATAGTGTACTCGTATGTTATGAGCACCGTATGCAGGGATGGTAACTCTCTCCGGCATTATGGCTCTGGTCCTAATTGGCAAGGAGGAGTCATCACACTGTGCACGTGTAAACACCACATGCGGACTTTCCGACGCGCCGAAGATTGGCTTGGCCAATGGGTTGCAGGATTTTCCAATGTGCGTGCTGGTGATGGAAAAAATTTTCTAATATTTCTAATGTGTGTTGGGCGTGCCTTTGAATCTCATTGGGACCTGTGGCATGCGCTGGCTCCACAGGTTAGATCGGCCAAAGCGGCGGACACTAACCCAGTTGGAGATGTTTACAAGCCGTTAGGAAGGGACACACAAAAAGACCCATTTAATATTTGTAGGTATTACCAACCACACAAATCACATGGTCGTAAGTACAACTGGCCCGCGGACATCAATTACCAGAGGAATAATAATTGTAGAAGGGCTGCGCTGCTTGTAGGTGATGGGAACCATAGCTTTGTTTGGGATCAACGCGTCATCGTCTTCGACCGCAACATTGGACGTGGACAAAGAACGCACAGTCTCGAAGATTTTCTTAAATGTCTTCAGCAGGCTAACTAAAGAAAGCAATAGATAAGACAGATTCTACCCGCCGCGGCGGGATGCTTTTTGAGTCCCGCGCATTTGCCAGTTCGGCTAAGCCGATAGGCTTTGTATCTGCGTCGGTAGTTTGCTCAGGGTTAGCTCTCTCAGATTGAGCTTTTTGCTGGCGTTGTCAATGTCGATACCGACAAGATGGCCATTTGCATCGTAGTCGAGAACAATACCTTCCGAAACTTCCTTGCTCTCGGTGCTTGGCCGGTCAGCAAGGTCAATGTACAAAGAGTCCGTTTCCGGATAACAGCTTAATCTCCTACGCTGCAACCATTGGTCATTCCTGCGAAGGCTGTCCTAGACGCCAATCGGGCAGCAGGAACCCAGAAAACGCTGCAACAAAGTAGCTTCCCTCTTGCGCGGGAATGACAGCACCAAACGCGATACGCATCACGAACCACGCACGACGGAAGACTGCCGGAGGTGGGACTCGGACCCACACCCGGGGTGAACCGGACGGGATTTTGAGTCCCGCGCGTCTGCCAATTCCGCCACTCCGGCCGTCTGAATTGATTATTGACTATTGATTATTTGGTGTCAATTGCCAATTCAGTAATCGAGTAGTGCAGTATCCTCTAACGACTAACCACAAAACATATATCGCCCCAAAAAATCAATCAAATGTGCTGCACCCTGCGGAGAAAAACCGGAATTTTGCAAAAATTTTTAATCCTTGCGCCAGCAAGCACTTAGCGAAAAAACGGTCAGGCGAAAATCTACTTTTTTCGACTCAAACGCGCAGCTCTATCCAATTATGGGAAGAGGCCGCGCTTAGCAGCCAGGCCGACGCAAAAAAGGACGCTCTGTGCAACAAGGCCCGGCAGAAAGAAGACGTGACCAATGCTACTTTTCGCGGCTCATCGCCGATGTCCTTGGTATCAAACACGTGAGCGTGAGCATAACGCAGGCGGCAAATTTTGCTATATTATCAGCCGTTGGGCTGACGAAAAATGAACAGTGCCGGTAGATGGACGACGGACGATGGACGGAAGGAAATCAGATTACCAGGAGATCAGGGTGCAGTCCACAGGACACCTTACGGCGGAAATCAGGGAATCAGAGTATCAGACTCGTGCTACGCAGCGCTTCGCAGAGTAGCATAAGAATTTATACGCCGGAGGCGTATTAATCTGATATCCTGTTATCCTGATACCCACGACCTGATAACCTGATTACCCGATAACCAAAATGTCTTCAATTTCAATCTCTCAAAGCACATAACGCCACAGATGAGAGATGCGTTTTTCCGCATGTCCTTCTTTAGACACAGATCAGGTCTCAACTTCTAAATTCAAGGACCGCGTATTTTTCGGACCCGTCCTTCACCAATATAACGAGAACCTTATCACGGTCTTTCAAATAGGATGGTATCTCTTGATCTGTGTAAGTTCGGACTTGGTAATATGGGCCATATCCAGCTCTGCCGTAATACATGTGCCCGCGAACACGCTCCCCGTGCGGAAAGACAATTGTAAGATCGCCCTCATGTAGTCCTTGCTTTTGCAGCAGGTCGTAATCCACTTGACTCTTTGGCACTGTGATCGGGTGCCATGAGTAAACCTTAAAAGAGTCGTTTACCTTAAATCGAAACGAAATCATAACATCTTTCAGATCCAACCGTTGCTTATAGGGCTTACGTATGAAAACGCATTCAGATATATTTTAACCGACCCCGCTACGGCTGGCGCCTTCGCCGAGACGAGTGGCTTCGGCAAGTCCCTTAGGGACAAGCTCACAACAATCCACAGGATCCCTTACGGGAGATTTTAAATACACTGCTTTCCTATGCCATCTGCATATTTTTAAATAAAGTTCAGCTCGCCACTTTCATGGCGTCTTGCGCTTCGCGAGGCAGTTCGACAAGAATGAAGTAGGACTCAGGATATAGATAGTCCTCTCCAGACTCGTCAACGATTCTGAGGTATCCTTCCTTTGCTGCCTCATCGTCCGGCAGGACTTTGTAAATCTTACGCTTTTCTAAATCCTCACATTCCTTGTTCTCTATGCAAAGCGCAAATGACTGTTCTTTGTTTTCTTTAGCCATAATTTTAATCCAGTAATCTTTTTATTTTTAACTTCTTTCTACCTATGCCATAGGCTTCGTACCAGTGAATCTCAGCGTTGCATATACTTCCACTCTGAAGGCGAACCTTAGCGATGCCTTTAAGTTTTCGCCATTTAGCGAAGCCATATTGTTTACGAAGCCTCATTATATCTCTGATTTTCCCACCGCTGGCTATTGTTTCGATATTTTCAATCTCGCCTATTATCTCAAAATGCATGCCGCATCCTGTCATTTATCCATCTGCCTGCTCTGTATCAAGTGCACCCAAGTATTGGTTATATTGTTTCCGTATAAGATGCCATTTAGATTAAAACACACTGCTTTCCTATGCAATTATCATTATTAGAGAAATGACATCAGTTGTCAAGCCTTGATTAAAAAGTCCAAAAAGCTATACTGCCTAAAAGCGTCTAATATAATGAAAATGTCGTTTAGACACGGATTTACACAGATTGACGCGGTTTATAATTATATTTCTCTGTGTTCTCTGTGAGCTCTGTGGCTGAGCTTCTTAATATGTTCAACAGAACGAAAACAAACGAGTTCGATTGTATTGTTATAGGTGGAGGTCACGCCGGCGTCGAGGCTGCATACGCCGCCGCGAAAATCGGTGCTAAAACGTGCCTTATAACTATCAGCAAAGACACCATAGCCAAGATGAGCTGCAATCCGGCTGTCGGGGGTCTGGGCAAGGGACAGATCGCGCGCGAGGTCGATGCTCTGGGCGGGCTGATGGGCTTGGCGACAGACGCAGCCGGCATCCAGTTTCGAATGCTGAATCGCTCGAAAGGCCCGGCGGTGCAGTCGCCGCGCGCCCAGACAGACCGAGGCAAATACCACCAGTTTATGCGACAGGCACTGGAGCAGACAGCTAATCTGACCATTGTGGAGGGGATAGCGACAGAAATTATCACGCAAGACAATAAAGTACGAGCGGCGGCCTGCAAGGATGGGTCGATTTACCATACACAAACCGCAGTAGTCACTACTGGGACATTTCTCGGCGGGATGTTATATATCGGCAGCGAACGCTGGGCCGGCGGCAGACTCGATGAGCCACCCAGCGTTGAACTTTCGCAAAGCCTGGGCCGCCTTGGGCTAAAACTCGGACGTATGGCGACGGACACTACGCCCCGGTTGGACGCCAAAACGGTGGATGTCGATAAATTGCAGGTGCAGCCCGGCGATGATCCGCCGATACCTTTCTCATTTATGACCGAAAAGATAGACCGCCCTCAAGTGCCGTGCTGGATTACTTACACCAACGAAAAGATACATAAGCTGCTCCGCGACAATCTGCATCGTGCTCCGCTTTCTTGCGGCCAGATAAAAGGGACCGACCCGCGCTACTGCCCGAGCATCGAAAGTAAAGTCGTCAGGTTCGCGGATAAAAAGCAGCACCGCATTTTTTTGGAGCCGGAAGAAGAAGACATAAGGACCATCTACTGCAACGGCATTTTTACCTCCATGCCCAGGGACGTTCAGGAGCAGATGCTGAAAATGCTGCCGGGCACGGAAAATGCTCGCATCATTTATTACGCCTACGCCATTGAGTATGATTACTGTCCCCCAACTCAATTAGATAGCAGCCTGGAGACGAAAAAGATACCAGGGCTTTTTCTGGCGGGGCAGATAAACGGCACAAGCGGCTACGAAGAGGCGGCGGGCCAAGGAATAATCGCCGGCATAAACGCCGCACGAAAAGTCCAGGGCAAAGAGCCGATTGTCTTAGGCAGGCATCAGGCCTATATCGGCGTGCTGATAGATGATTTGCTGACCAAGGGTATCGATGAGCCGTATCGGATGTTTACCTCGAGGGCTGAGTACAGACTCTCGCTGCGGGCCGACAACGCCGACAGAAGGCTGACGGAGATCGGCAAATCGGTGGGCCTGGTGGAGAGTGATCGCTACGAGAAGTTCCAGAAAAAGCTCCGGGGCATTGAGCGAGTTAAGGATTATCTGAAAAACACCCGCCGGCAGGGCGTGAGTTTGTGGCAGCAGCTTGCCAGGCCGGATGTGAAATTCGAAATTCTATCGCGATCCAGTCGGGACGAAATTCCGGCCGCTGGCCGAGATGTGTTAGAGGCCGTAATCATCGATGCCAAATACGAGGGTTACTTGGCCAAACAGGAGCGCCTTGTGGCCGGTTTCAGCACTCTTGAGAGCAAAAACATTCCGCCGGCGTTGGATTATAATCAGATTGCCCACCTTCGTGCGGAGGCAAAAGAAAAGCTTTCTGCCTTTCGGCCCGGCACGCTCGGCCAGGCCTCGCGAATAAGCGGCGTTACTCCTGCCGATATCACCGTAATTCAAATTCATCTGAAGAAATACGGTCCCAGCCGTTTCTGAGCGGGCGGAAAATTTTTGGGAATTTTTCATTTTTTTGTTGACACCTTGTACAAGTGTACGATATGCTAATTGTACATTTGTAAAATACACCTGTAAAAGGAGATTACAATGACGCAGAAAAGATTGCCGGCTTTAAGCCCGTCTGAGACCGAAATTCTAAGATTGGTCTGGCAGGTGGGCAAAGCCACCGTACAAGAGGTCTGCGACAGCTTGCCTGCCAGAAGGAAGATAGCTTACGCCACGGTTCAAACGCTGCTGCGCAGGCTGGAAAAGAAAGGTTATCTAAAACACGACATCCGGGGCAAAGCCCACGTTTTTTCCCCGGCGGTCAAACAAGAGGCGGTCATCAAACGCTCGGTCGGTGATTTTCTGGAGAGACTTTTCGGCGGGGACCCGATCCCGCTCATGCAGTACCTGTCCGAGCACGGCAAGATCGGCGCTGAGGATATCGAGAAGCTGAAACGACTCGTCAGCAAATAATAGGCAAAAATAGCCACAGAGGGCACAGAGAAAACAAAAAATAATTAACCACAGATTTCGCAGATTAACGCGGATTAAATATAGATCAGTGAGATCAGTGTGATCCGTGGTTAAAAACCGGTAATTTTTTGCGGAGTGGTAGGTATGGAAAATCATCTAACTCAAATCACGAATTATCTGCTGACGCAAAGCTGGCAGATAGCTGTCCTGGCAGTAGTAATAGCAGCGATGAGTCTGGCGCTGAAAAATCGAAGTGCACACATTCGCTACCTGCTCTGGCTGATTGTCTTAGCTAAATGTCTCGCGCCGCCTTTGGTGACAATACCATTGGCAATTCTGCCACAAGAAAGCCTGGTTGAACCAGTTCCAATATTACCAGCCGAACTGCCAGCAGCGACCATCGAGAGAGTCAATACAGCTATAACAGAACCTCCTATACCTATTTCAGCTCCGGCTGTGAAAGAAAAAGCAGTAAGACTCACAGTCCACCAATGGCTTGGCTTTGGCTGGGTCGTCGGGGTAGCTGTATTTGCCGTCTTTGGCGTGATAAAGGCGTTGCGGACTAATCTTTGGCTGTGTCGGCAACGAAAGCCGCTTCCAGGTAAACTGCAAAGCGGGATTGAGGACTTATTCTCCGGGTTTGACTTGAAAACTCTCCCAAAGATCTGGTTGCTTGAAGGCATAAGTCAGCCGTTCGTATGGGGCCTGCTGCGCGGCAGTATTTATCTGCCGGCCGACTTCGTCAAGGTTGATAATGCTGAGCACCGCAAAGGCGTCTTAGGCCACGAGCTAAGCCACATCCTCCGTTTTGATGCGGCGGTGAATCTGCTGCAGGTTATTGCTCAGGCGATATTCTGGTTCCATCCATTTGTCTGGTGGGCGAATAAGAAAATCCGTGGCGAGCGGGAGAAATGCTGCGATGAAATGGCTATCGCCCGCTTGGGTGCTAAGGCCAGAGATTATAGTAGCGCGATTGTGAACATATTGATTTGCGAGCAGGAATCGACCCGGCCGGTTCCATCGTTGGCTGTAGCCGGACCAGTGAAAAATATTGAGGAAAGGATAAAAACCATGTTAAGACCAGGAAAAAAATTCTATAAACGCCCAAGCTTAGTAGCTGTGACAGTCGCACTGCTCATAGGCCTCGTGACCATCCCGACTGCGCTCGTACTGACCGCCAGAGGCCAAGCGCAACCGACGGCCCAAAGCGTGGACAAGCTGGCCCAATTGCCGAACAAGCCCGCCGCGGCCAGCGAGAAACCGGAGCAACCTCGTTATGCCGCCCGGACCTTCAACTCCAAGGTAGCGTTCCATGTGATTGTTCAAGAGACTGGTAATGACGCTTGGGAATCGATTGGGCGTACGCCGAGCGCCGCTCCGCTGGAGATCCCTGCATGTATGCTTTGGTTGGTACGACCCGCGCTGCAGGTGGAGGACTGGGGCCTGCTCATCAGAGAGATGAGCCAAAATGGTGTTCCAGGTCTGAGCCTACAACTGGCCAGAGACTCTGATTTGAAGCACTTGGCGGGTTTTACCGGGCTGAAGTTCTTGAATTTGGACAACGCCTACGCCTCGGTCACGGATGCCGGTCTGGCCCATCTCGAAGGCATGACCGGGTTGCAGTCGTTAGAATTGTACTACGCCCCGGTCACGGATGCCGGCTTGGCTCACCTCAAAGGCCTGACCGGATTGCAGCGGTTGGACTTGCACTCCACCCCGGTCACGGACGCCGGCTTGGCCCACCTCAAGGGCCTGACCGGATTGCAGTGGTTGCGTTTGTCCAAGACCCAGATCACAGATGCGGGCCTGGCCTATCTCGAGGGCCTGACTGGACTACGGCGAGTGGATCTGTCGAGCACAGAGATCACAGGTCCTGGCCTGGAATTTCTCAAAGGCATGTCCGAATTGCAGATACTGCGATTGAACGATACTCCAGTCACAAATGCAGGTCTGGCGCATCTCAGACCCCTGACCAGATTGCAGACCCTGGACTTGAGGGGAACCCGAGTCACCGATGAGGGATTGGAGCATCTCAAGGGCCTGACCGGATTGCAGGAGTTGAATCTGTCTGACAACCTGAGGATCAAACAAATGGGTCTGCGCCACCTCGCGGGCCTGCCCGGACTGAGGAGGCTATACTTGTCTCGCACGGATACGGCGGATCACGCCCTATACTGTCTCCAGGGTCTGACCGGATTGCAGGAACTTGGGATGGGGGGCACCCATATCACAGATACGGGCCTGGCCTATCTCGAAGGCATGACTGGATTGCGGGTGCTAGACTTGAACCGCACCACAATCAAGGATGTGGGTCTAGCCCATCTCAAGGGCTTGACCGGACTGCAGCAATTGGATTTGTCCGACACCAAGGTCAATGATGCGGGCCTGGAGCATCTCGAAGGCCTGACAGCACTGCAGTCGTTAAATCTGTCTAACACCGAGGTGACGGATGCAGGCATGGCGCACCTCAAGGGCCTGACCGGATTACAGCGGTTGGATTTGCACGGCACCCTGACCACAGATGCGGGTCTGAAGCATCTCAAGGGCCTGACCAACTTGAGGCACCTATCACTCAGCACGCAGGTCACGGACGCAGGCCTGGAGCATCTCAAGGGCCTAACTAACTTGAGGGAGCTATCACCGAGCGTGCAGGTCACAAACGCAGGCCTGGAACATCTCAAGGGCCTGACGAACTTGAGGAACCTATGGCTGGGCGGCACGCAGATCACGGACGCAGGCATCGAACATCTCAAGGGCCTGACCAGACTGCAGCGGCTGACTCTCTTTAGGACAAAGATCACAGGTTCTGGTCTTGTTCATCTCAAGGGCATGACCGAACTACAACAACTGTATTTGCAGAGCACCAAGGTCACGGATGCGGGCCTGGAGCATCTCGCAGGCCTGACCGAATTGCAGTGGCTAGATTTGACGGACACCCAGGTGACAGATGCAGGCATGGCCCGCCTCAAGGGCCTGACGAACTTGGAAGGACTAGTGGTGGCCCGCACGCAGGTCACGGACGCGGGTGCACAGCAGCTCAAGCAGAGCCTCCCGAAGCTGGACATACAAGGAGTTGGTGCAAAGTGATGCAGAGGGGGCTAGGAGACGCGCCGAAATGGGGGCCACCTAAGCCACAAACAGTAGCGTCCACAATGACGCTGTCAACAAGATCCTCCAAGTTCGCGGTCACGGGCGACGATGAGAGCATGGTTACGGCTTGGCGGATAGATCGGCCAGACGCCGCTGCACTGTGCATGCTTCCTCGGCGACAAGAATGTGGCGGAACTCCTCATTGCCAAAGGTGCGGACGTCAATATCAAAGACAACAACAGCCAGACGCCGCTGCACACAGCGTGCTTAAAAGGCCACAAGGATGTGGTAGAATTGCTGATTGCCAAAGGTGCAGATATGAACGCAAAAGATAACAAGGAGCAGACAGCTTTGTCATTGGCAAAAGAGCAAGGTCACGAGGAAATCGTTGAACTTCTGCGTAAGCACGGGGCGAAGGAATGACGAGGGATGACGGACGACAGACGACGGACAAGGATGTCACTCGTTCGCTGTGGCTTTTATTGCGTCGGAAAGTTTCAGGGTGCCTTCGTATAAGCTTCTGCCGATAATAGCCGCGGCGGCGCCTGATTCGGCCAGTTTTTTGACGTCCTCTATCGTGCTTACGCCGCCCGAAGCGATGACCGGCAGGTCCACCGCCTCAATCAGCGCTTTTGTTCTCTTAAAGTTTGGCCCAGCCATCATGCCGTCTTTTGTGATGTCGGTATAGATAATTGCTGCCAGCGGTAGTTTGGCGGCTTTAGCTGCGAATTCCAGCATAAGTTCGGGAGTATCCTGCGTCCAGCCCTGCGTGGCGACCTTCGAGCCTCTGGCATCGAGGCCGAGCACGATTCTGCCGCTGAATTTTTTGGCCATTCGGCTGAACCAGTCGAAGTCACTTACCGCTTTGGTGCCGATTATCGCCCGCTCAACGCCCATATCGAACAGTTGTCTGATGGAGCTTTCGTCGCGCAGTCCGCCGCCCACTTCGATTTTCAATTTGCCGAGGGCCGCTATGGCCGAAATGGCATCCGTATTGACCGGCTTACCGAGCTTGGCGCCATCCAGATCGACGATGTGCAGCCATTCGGCTCCTCCGGAGGCAAAGTCTTTGGCTTGCACGACCGGGTCGGTCTGGTAGTTTATCTGGCGGTTGTATTGGCCCTGGATGAGTCTGACGCATTTACCTGCTATCAAATCAATTGCCGGTATGATGTACATCTGTGTCTCTCGGGCGTTTCCATTGTTGGCGAAAAATCGCCTTGCTTTGATCAGGTCAACCGCTATATTATATTCGCTAATGTTTTGCTAACAATATGGAACTGACCGATTTTTCGATAGGGCACTGTCATAAGTAAGTATTTAATAGTGACATATCGCACTTTGTCATTCCCGCGCAAGCGGGAATCCACTGAACCGATATGTTAATGGATTCCTGCTTCCGCAGGAATGACACGACGAATCGGTGAGTTTGAGTAACAATAATTTCGCTTTGGGAGGTTCATCATGAGCAAAGACCGGTTTTGCTACAAACCAACCGTTGGAAGCTCCGTCTTATGGATGCTGTTTTTGGGAATGGCCGCAATGTTCTTGACGGTAGAAAGCCTCGGTGCTTCTAAAGGTGGTTCCACTGCTTCTGCCGGGCCTAAGATACCTGTTATCTTTGACACCGATATCTGTGACGATATTGACGATACCTGGGCACTGGTTTTGCTCCTTCAGTCGCCCGAGTTCGACCTCAAATTGATTACCACCGCGGTGGGCAACACCGAAGCTAAGGCAAAAGTTGTCGCCAGGCTTCTGGAGATTGCCGGCAGAACGGATATTCCGATCGGAATCGGGCTGCAGCAGCCCCGATGGATCGGGGAGCACAGGCAAACGGCCTGGGCAAAAGATTATGACCTGGCTTCATATCCGGGCACCGTTTATCGAGACGGCGTGCAGGCAATCGTTGATACTATTATGAAATCTTCAAGCCCGATAAAGGTAGTTGCCACCGGTCCTCTGCCCAATATCGCTGCGGCGCTTGAGCGTGAGTCTCGGATAGCCGGCAAGGCGCAATTTGTCGGAATGCACGGCAGTATCCGCCGGGGATACGGCGGCAGCGCCACGCCCAACGCAGAGTATAATGTCAAGGCCTTTGTCCAGGCTGCGCAGAAGGTCTTTACCGCCGGCTGGGATATGACCATCACGCCGCTGGATACCTGCGGCATAGTCCAGCTAAAAGATCAGAAATATCAAAAAGTTCTTGCCAGCACAAACGTCTTGACAAGGGTGTTAATTGAAAACTATCGCGTGTGGTACAGGCAAGG
>JAFNGF010000359.1:0-259 GCA_017885385.1 Planctomycetota bacterium | reverse complement strand
AATAGACGATAAAGGCAAAGTGATTTACTGCGCCACCGAGTGGAAAGATTTAGGTGCCTTTGAAGATTTTCTGGTTAAGAGATTGACGCGGGTAAAGCGTTAACGTGTGTTTGGGCCGGCGCGTTTGGTGAGGGGCGAAAAATTAGACGAGGCAAACCCAAAATTGTCGTGGTCGGCAGCTCTAATATGGACTTGGTAGTAAAATCCGCCAGGATTCCTTCCGTCGGCGAGACTATCCTGGGCGGAGATTTCATAATGA
>JAFNGF010000358.1:7633-9355 GCA_017885385.1 Planctomycetota bacterium | reverse complement strand
AATGTTCCGCAGGGCCGAGCAGGAGGCGCGTGAGGCGACGGAACCTAGCGAGTTTCTGGCACGCTGCGGCGTTGTGATTCAATCTGACTTGATTCACAAGCAAAATGAGGGCGCAACCCGAAGCGACAACTTGGCGGGCCTCTTCCGAACGGTCGCCCGAAACTACAAGATCGATGTGCTGGGTGTCCGAGAGCTTGCCGGCGCCGTCAATGCCAGGCTTGCCGTAGGAACGGGCGGCGTCTTCAGCAATGACCTTATAAGAGCACACTTAGCAGAGCTGCTGGCGATCCCTATAGAACGCCCGCAGCACCATCAGAACATAGCCGCTATAGGCGCCGCCTTAAAAGCGATAGAGCAGGGCAACGGCTTCGTTCTGAAGATGGAACAGCTGGAAAAGGTCGCCGAATATAGCAGGCAGAAAAGACAGTTTGCCCCGCCGCTGTCCGAATACCTCCGGAAGGTGCACGCGACCGACCAGCAGCTCGAAGAGACCCTTCGACTTGGCTCAGGGCAGGCATCCGCCGGCACAGAAGTGGTCCTGGGAATCGACGGGGGAAGCACCACAACCAAAGGCGCTCTGGTGGAGGTCAAAACAGGCAAGCTCCTGGACAAAATCTACATTAAGACGCACGGCAATCCGGAAGAATCGCTAAAGCGCGTCATAACATACCTAAGCAGGCACCGGGATGAGGTTATCATCAGGGGCGTAGGTGCAACAGGCTCGGCAAGAAAGTTGTACGAGAAAATCTTGGTCAGCAAGAAGAAGGCTCAGCAGCTCGCCCAAGCAGGAATTGAGCTTGCCGACCGGATAACTGACGAGATTACCTGTCACGCCCTGGGCGTTAAACACTACGACAGACAGATCGACACTATCTTTGAGGTGGGCGGTCAGGATATGAAGTTTACCAGCTTCGCTGCGGATGGAACCGTAAAAGAGGCGAAGATGAACTATAGCTGTCAGGCTGGGTCCGGCCAAACGCTGGAGAATATGGCGGACGTGATAAACCTCAACGTGGAAAACTCCCTGCAGGAGGCGGCTCTTAGTGCAAAGAGGGTGCCCATAATCGACTCGACCTGCGGCGTTTTTATGGAGATGGATGAGAATAGGCTCATCGCCGAAGGATTCGGCAAAGACGAGATAGCTGCTGCGATAGTAAGGGGAACCGCCGCCAGCTACTACTACAAGTTCGTTGGCGGCCCTCAGCACGTGGGGCAAAAGTCCTCCGCCCAGGGCGGCCCGCCGTTGGGAAAGGCGTTTCTGGCTGCTCTGGCGCAGGTAACGGGCAAAGAAATAGAGGCTTATCCGCATAGAGAAATGTTCGGGGCGTGGGGCCAGGCACTGGATATTATTGAGAACATAAAGCACCTGGAGCAGCAGGGCAAGAGATGCGAATCCGCCTTTAGAGGCTGGGGCCTGGTCGATATGCCGTTTAAGAAAACCAGGGTCGCCTGCAAAGAGCTATTCAAAGGAAAATCCTGCGGCATCCGGGATTGTCAGCTCGAGGTTTTCTCAATCGAAGATGATGAAATAATTACGGGCGGTTTCTGTCCCAGGGGAAATTCTGAGTCCGCCGGAAAACCCAAGCCCGATTATGTCCAGAAGTACCACCAGATATTCGAAAAGCACTTCAAACTCTATGGGGGCGTCTTAGGCGAGTCCCCGCCTACGTGGGGATCCCGCCGGCGCGGCGACTTGCAAAACGGCAAGACTATAGGCGAGGC
>JAFNGF010000358.1:407-7585 GCA_017885385.1 Planctomycetota bacterium | reverse complement strand
CCGCAGAGCAATAAAGAGATAGCAAAAATCGGCGTGGATAATTCCAGAACCGAATTCTGCATCGCCCGAAAGTTGGCAACAGGACACGCAGCGGTGCTAAATAGCGACCCCAGAATCGAGTACCTGTTCAATCCGAGNNATTGAGCAGAGAAAACCTGCGCCGCCCGACCTGAAATACTGCATTTATACCGAGTCGGAGGGCTACGTGCTGAATGACGTTCTTTCTCTGGATAAGAACAGGCAGATAAATCCCATCTTGCACTTCGGAGACCGAGAATATCTTGCGCACGCGCTGCGGCAGGAATTTGATAGATTGGGCTTGAAGTGCAGCAATAGACAGATTCGAGCCGCTATCAAGTCCGCAGACGAAGCGGAAGCCCAATTCAAGAACGACCTCGCTCAGGAGGGCGACAAATTCTTAAGGCGGATCGAAGGCACGGACCTGAAGGCCTACGTCGGTATCGGCAGAGACTACGTCCTGCTTGACCCCGAGGCCAGCTCAAACTCCGGAGCGATGTTTTCCCAGGTCAGGGGACTCGATTACATACCGCAAATCTTTTTAGAGCATAAATTCGAGAACATTCCAATCGACCAGATCGTTACCAATGAGTTTTGGGTCGAAAGCGTAAAAATACTCAAAGCCCACCTTTTTGTAGCGGACCATCCCAACCTGTTCGGCATCAGGATGATGAACTTCGCCTGTGGGCCGGATAGCCTGAAAATCTATCAGGAAGAAAGGATTCAGCAGGCAGCTGATAAACCGTTGCTCGTTCTGCTGACCGATGCGCAGACCAACAATGCGCCTTTCGTTACCAGGACCGAGGCCCATGAAAGGGTAGTAAATCAGAGTAGGCCCCAACGCCTGCAGATGGACCGCTTGAAAATACCCTCGCCCGACAGCTATGACAAACGAATCTGGCTTCTTCCTTACATGGGCGATGGCAGCCATGTCGGGGTGGCCGGCCTGAAGCACTTTGGCATAGATAGTTTAGTGCTGCCGACCGCTACGCAGAGAGGTTACGAAGTTGCCCGCAGGCACATCTATACCGAGGTCTGCCATCCGCTCAAGGGCGTGGTTGGCGACGCGATTGGTTTCTTGCAGGAGCAGATTGAAGCAAAGGGCAAGCAGTACGTGGAAGATAACTATCTGGTTATGCTGCCCACCACGAGCGGCCCGTGCAGATTCGGCAAATACACCGAGCTGCTGCGGCAGTTTATGGACCGCGAAGGTCTGGAAAAGGTCCCCGTCGTAGGGCCCTCTTCGGAGAGCGATTACCTGGATATACCTTTTCCGCAAAGCTTCGGCGTCTCGGAGAAAATTAGGATGCAGCAGATCCTGTTCAAAGGGATAAAAGCAGCGGATCTGCTGGAGGACATCGTTCTGAGATTTCGCCCATACTCTGATGACAGCCAGGCGGTAGACCAGCTAAAGAAGGACCGCCTGACCTCGCTGCAGGGGGTGGTAGAAAAAGGCGCCCGAACGAAGGACCTGGTCGCGTGGGGCGAGGAAACAGTGGCTGTGTTCAAGGCAAACTGCCGAGCGAATCACGAGCGTTTTCCGCTTGTTCTATACATAGGCGAAATCTATATGCGCCAGCATGATCCTTATACCAGTTACGTGGTCCGGCAGCTGGAGCAGCAGCAGCTGGAGGTAATAAGAGATCCCATAACCGACTGGCTGTACTACGTAAATCAAATGAATCGCAGGAATGCAAAACGGGATGTTAAACTGGGGCTGGCGCAGTTGAATTTAGCCAGGACTTTACGCTACGCAGCCAAACTTGCCAAAGGCGTTCTCAAGGGCAAATATATGTCGTCTGTCGAGGGAAAGATCGCTGCGCCTTTCCACGAGGTGCTTGACGGCAGACACGTTTTCCCGACCCCTATGGAAATGATCGAGACCCTGGAAAAACACCACGAGACCCACGGCAATATCGAAGGCGAATCGCCCCTGAGTACGGCCATCGCGTATTACTTTATGCATGATTTAATCAAGCCGACCGGCGAGGCGTATATTTCCGGCATATTTCACGTCGGCCCATTTACCTGCATGCAGGAAGGAGTTGCCACCGCAAAAATCGAGGCGATGGCGAAGGAGCTGCGGAAGAAAAAGCCCGACCTGGTTTTCCCGATCGTGCACGCATTTTTCGGCGATTCGTCCAGTGCGAATCTCGACTCGGAGATTGCCGTTTTCAAGGAGCAGTGCTACCAGAAAAGAGAAATGCTCAGGCAAAAGTATGAGCTCAAGGCTTCGCCTGCGCGATATCCTGGCAGGATAGAAATTCGGTCCGATTCTCATTCGGATCGCAGGGTTGAATCTCCGTCCCGAACGGCGGAGTCCTCGGCATAGAGATAAACTTACACTGACGCTTGCCCTCGCCGCTGCCGCAGGGGCGAGGCTTGCCGGATGTCATTTGATCTTTTTGAGTAATTCTTTTCTGGCCTGGACGCGAAGCTCGGCGTTCTCATAGCGCCTTTTTTCCTCTTGCGTTTGGGGCAAAATCGGCGGAGCGGGCGTGGGCTTCTTGTTTTCGTCAAGTGCCACAAAGGTCAAATGTGCGGTGGTGGCGATTGCTTTCTGGCCGCTGTAAGGGTCTTCTCTTGTTACCTGCACGCCCACCTCCATTGACGACCGGCTGACATAATTGACCGACGCCTTAAGAACGACGTGGTCGCCAATACGGATTGGTTCTTTGAAAATCAGCGAGTCAATGCCGGCGGTAACGACCTCGCAGCCTGCGTGTTTTTGCGCCGCCATCGCAGCCACCGTATCGATCCAGGCCATAATCACGCCGCCAAAAGCCGTTCCTTGAGGATTGGCGTGCTGAGGCATAAGAATGTATCTTGTTTCTACCGCGCTTTCTTTGGGACTCTTACCCTTTTGCTGTTCCATATAAGTTACTGCCTTAGCAATACGTTGCACTGACAACGGCCTTTAGACAACAAGAGCCCTGCGAGCTTGGCGTTCTCCCCGGCCACACACACAAATTGGCTTTGATTGGCTTTGCTTTTGGGGAGCCTGCAGACGCGTATATTTTCATATACCTTTGTATTATAAGGGCTTACACTCATTTGGCCTTTTTCGGAAATTGGCTTTGTTTTGCATAAAACACTCAAAATGGTCGTTGCTTTTTGCTCTGATTAGCCTGCATTTTTCATTAACCGCGGATTACGCGGATGAACGCGGATCAAAAGAATAAAGCCCAAAAAGCAGTGTAAATCGGCGTAAATCCGTGTCTGAAAGTACTTTCTGGAATTTGTATTGGCCTGCATTTTTCATTAACCACGGATTGTTCTCGCTCGCGGCTCTGACCTCTGTCATCTGTTCTCCGTTCCTTCGGCTACGCTCAGGACAAGCTTCTGTTCTCTGCCTTCTGTCCGCCGTCCTCCGTCTTCTGTCTTCCGTCTTCTGTCTCCTGTCTTCTGTCTTCTGCGTTCCGTCTTCTGTCCTCCGTCTTCTGTCTTCTGCCTTCTGTCTCCTGTCTTCTTTACACTATTTCGGTTCTAATCCATTAGTTACGGGCATATTATACCCAGAAATCGCTTCGGCGTCAAATAAAATTTCATGTTAACCACTGATTGACGCTGATTAGTACGGATGAAAGAAAATAATGGGTAGGATGGGCAACTTGTTGCCCATGCGGTGCCTTGTTGCTTGTTTTTGCTTTTTGCCCTCCTCCGAAGCCAGATGTGCAGGCAAAGTCGATAACACAGGTTTCACCCGCTGCGATACCAATGAATCTGGCTTTGGAGGCTGGGTGATGAAAAGAATATTGTAGGGTGCGATATTTCGCACCATTTCCGTATTCTCTCTAACGAAGCCAGTTGTCCAAGAAGACCATCAGGTCTTGCCAGTTGACGCTCCCATCGTTAGTTAGATCACAGCCCTGGCCGCACCAGAAGCTGCCGTCGGCTGCAAGCCAATGTTCAGCAAGAATGCAAAAGTCTAAAAAGTCGGTGTCAGCATCAGCGTCGAAATCCCCGATGGTGAACTCCCAGGCTAAGTGCGGATAGTCTCCACCCTCGCAAATAGCCCAGAAGTCTTGCGTTCCATTCTGACTTTCGCCCACAAAGTCCCAGCCGGCTTCAAGGAATGTGCTTCCCGTCTGCATCTCGGCCGTGGTCTTGCCTGTGCCCCCGGCACTCGTGGTCTGGCCGGAGGTCTGGGTGTCCCAGAAACAACTGCCAACACTGCCGCCAGAGTTGTAACCGACCAGCCCACCGACATAGCTGCTGCCACTAACAGAAGCGGTACTGTAGCAATTGGTCACAGGACCGCCGGCGCCCATATACATATCGCCGTTTGACCCGACCAGTCCGCCGACACATTCTTCTCCCCAGACTACGCCGTTACTGTAGCTCACGCTGATGTTTCCGCCATTACCACCTACAAGGCCGCCGACTTCGTCACTTCCGCTTACCGTGCTGGTGCTGTAGCTCGAACTGATCCTGCCTCCGTTGACGCCCGCGAGGCCACCGACGCACCAAGTGCCGCTGGCCGAGGCGCTGCTGGAGCTCGTCGCGAGGCTGCCCTCATTGTAACCCACGAGGCCACCGACCGAGCCGTTTCCTGAAAGAGTCGCGCTCGAATTGCAATCGGTGACTGTGCCTCCGTAGCTGGTTCCTACCAGCCCGCCGACTTCCCAACCTCCCGACACACAGCCTCCGTCAACGTGACAGTTGGCTATAGTGCCACGTTCCAGAGAGCCAACCAGCGCACCGACACTACCTCCCGTACCTGCATCGACATTGGGCCAAGTCAGTTTCAGGTTTTTTATCACGGAATTTGGCCCTGAGACATACCCGAACAGCCCGATGCTGTACGTCTCAGTGCAAGTATAGCTGAAATTTGAGATTGTATGATCGTTACCGTCAAAAACGCCGGTGAAAGGAGTGCTCCCACTGCCGACCCTATTGAAGGCCATTCCGCTGTAGGCGCTCAGGTCGATATCCGCCATCAGCTTGTAGTCCTTGTCTAATTCATTCTGGAGCATACCAATCAGATTGAGTTGCTCAGCGCTGTCGATCAAATAGGGGCTGTCTTGGCTCCCCTCGCCCTCAACGAACATTAGCCTGAAATGCTTCGCCCGGTCGCACAGCGCCAGAGCGATAAGGCTAATGTCTTCAGGTGTGCGAATGAGATACGGATCATCCTGTGTCCCGGTTCCTCGGAGGAAGTCCGACAAGATGATTGGCTGAATTACTTCACCGGGTTTATTTTCCCATCGTAGTCTGGGATAGTCTCGCCCATCGTCAATCGTCCAGATCCCCATTTCACCACATCTGTACCAGCCGGCATCCAGGAAAGTTGCTGCCGTCTGCATCTCGGCCGCGGTCTTGCCTGTGCCCCCGGCACTTTTGACCTGGCCAGAGGTCTGGGTGTCCCAGAAACTCGTTGTGATGGTGCCCTTCCGGCCCCATGAGTCCTGGTTGCAGCCTGCCAACCCGCCGACATACGTTCCAGTTCCGGTGACGGCACCGGCGCTGTAGCACTCCGTCACAATACCCCGCGAATCGTTGTACCCCACCAGACCGGCGACAGACGAAATGCCAATGACCGCGCTCGTGCTGTAGCATTGGCTGATGCCGCCGTGGTTCGATCCCACCAGGCCACCCACAGCAGTCTGCCCTCTGACACTCGCGGGAGAGAGACTCTCTGTGACGATGCCACCAAAACATCCCCACAAAGAACACCGACCATTTCCCCCCACCAACCCGCCGACATACGAAGTCCCGCTGACCGAACCGGTGCTGTAGCACTGCGTCACAGTGCCACCTTCCGTGTTCCATGCGCCGTTGCTCCCCACCAGCGCTCCCACATACTCGCCTGATCCCGTTATGCTGACGCCCACTAGCCCCACGCGCTTGATCTCGGCGCCAGATCCCAATTCACCAAACAGGCCGAGGTAGCTGGCGCCCACGATAGATAGATTCGATACCACTTGACTATTGCCATCGAAGGTGCCAGAGAACCAAGGGATTACTGCCGTGCCCCAATGGATGCCGGATAGGTCGATTGAGGAGGCCAGCCGATAGTGGGCACGGGGATTGTAATAGACAACCGCCCCCAGCTCCATCGCGTCGCTAATCAGGTAAGGGTCTTCGGGCGTACCTGCGCCTTGTAGTTGGGGCGGAGTATATCCGCTCAATATCCCGAGGATTGGACACCCGCCTTCTGGCATCTGCCAGGTCTCCCAGGTCCCGTTCGCGATTTCCCCGACAAAGTCCCAACCCGCATCCAGATACGTCTGGATGTTCTGCATCTCGGTCGTGGTCTTGCCTGTGCCACCCGCACTCCTGGCCTGACCTGAAGTCTGGACGTCCCAGAAAGAAGCGATGGCATGACCAATGCCCAGCAGGCCGCCAACATTTCTTCCAATGCCCGTCACCGCTCCGGTGCTGTAGCACTGGGTCACACTACCTCCACTGGAGCCCACCAATCCGCCCAGATAAGAAGATCCAATGACCGCAGCGGTGCTGTAGCAGTTGGTCACAGTGCTGCCCGGCATATCCCATGAACCGCTACCACCCGCCAGCCCCCCGACTCGCCAACCGTTGCTACTAACTGCACCGGTGCTGTAGCACTGGGTCATACGTCCCCCATAGTTCTCCCCCACCAGCCCACCGACATAGTCGCCTGAACCGGCTATGTTGACATCCACGATACCGACGTTTTTGACCGTTCCAGAACATTGACCAAACACACCCAGGTAGCACTCACCTCTGATCGTCAGATGCGAAATCGTGTGACCGTTACCGTCAAATACGCCAGTGAAAGGACTTCCCTGAAACCAATCGGTCCGTTTATCAGTATCCGCGGCGATGACGGCCTTGTCGAAGACANNCTGCCCCCGCCGTATTTGGCCTGGGTAGGTATGCCGACAAGGCAAACCACGATAAGTAAAGGGATTGTCCGCACAATCTGGGAATTTTGCAGCGTTTTCATTTTGAGTCCTCCTTCTGCCTGCTGCCGTATTTATACCAGATGGAGACTGTCCACGTCAAATACAAACACAAAAAATGCAGAAGTGCCCTCGTCTGTTTATGAACAATGGCCGGGGGATATTCCGCTATTTGGGGACTGCAAGATGCCCCTCTCAGAATTCAACTTTTGGCACTTCGGTTTTCGCCTTTTCGGTAGCCTCGAAGTAGTCCACGGGTTTTACGCCCGCTCGCTT
>JAFNGF010000358.1:0-388 GCA_017885385.1 Planctomycetota bacterium | reverse complement strand
TCGCTGGCCCGCAACTGCGGATAGTTCTCCTGCAGCATTAATAGTCGCGACAGTAAGCCGCTTACCTCGTTGGCTGCGGCTATCTGCTGCGGTCTGTCAGCCGTCTTCTCCGCCTGGAAGTATTTCTCTCTTGACTTGGCGATGTTTTCGAAAAGCTCTTCTTCGTGCTTGGCATAGCCTTTGACCGTATTGACCAGGTTCGGTATCAAGTCCATCCTTCGCTGCAGGGTGGTTTCCACGTTTGCCCAGGCGGTCTTTGTCGATTCCTGCAGTCGAACGGCTTTGTTGTAACCGCTGATGTACCATCCCAGAAGCGCAAGGCCGATAAGCAGAACGATGACGAGAACCGCCAGCAGAGCCGCCCAAACCTGTCCTGAGCGGAGTCGAA
>JAFNGF010000357.1 GCA_017885385.1 Planctomycetota bacterium | reverse complement strand
GTTCCGCACAGCCGTTACCTTCAGGTTCTCGCACAAAAGCCGGCTATGCAGTGATACCAAGAAACTTGATCTCCTTTTGAAAGTGATCGGATACGTACTGACTGCCATGGTCGTGACGCAGGCTCAGCCCTTTGACTACGTCCTGGTCAAAGGCCCCAAAGTTGTCCCGTACGCCTTGCCGGATCGGTTCTAAGGCCTCAAAGCGAGTGGCCCTGCTGCCGTCTTTGTGGCGGTGGATCACTATAGCGAGGCCAATCAAAAACGCCGGTGCTCGGTTGAATTTCAATCATTACTGAATCGCTGGGCTATTTCGCTAATAAGGTTGCTGCCGCTGCCGCTTACGATGACCCGGCCAAGCAACAGGGCTTTCTTGTTTTGCCGATTCGCTCAGGGCAGGCTGTGCCGCAGCCGGCCAGGAACACATTCACCGCGACATAGCTGATTCGCGATTACTAGGGAGGAGACACGAATGGGTTGCTTGGATACATCAAGACATCTCTACTGTTTCTGCCTGTCAATATCCGATGTGTCACTGTCCCAGCCTCCACCGAGGGCTTTGTAAAGGGCTACCAAATCGGTCGACAAGTTACAGGTATTCTGCACCAGCGAATCTTCAGAAACAAACAGCGACCGTTGTGCATCCAGCACATTCAAAAAATCGGTCTGACCTTGCGTATAAAGCTGGGTAGCCAGAACCACCGCTTTGCGGTTGGCTGCCACCGCATCCGCCAAATTCTTGCGGCGCTCGTGCTGTTTGGCATAGGCCACCAAAGCATTTTCAACATCCTGAAGAGCCGTCAGCACGGTCTTTTGATACGCAAGCAACGACTCCTGCTGAAGTGCTTTTTGTAGCTCGATGTTGGAACTGATCCGGCCTGCGGTAAAGATTTGCCAGTCCACGGCAGGCCCGACCGTCCAGAAGCGGTTTTGCCGATTGATCAAGCTGTGGAGCTGGTCGTTTTGAAAGCTCAACGAACCTGTCAGACTGAATTTTGGGAACAGGTCGGCGGCTGCTACTCCTATGCGTGCAGTCGCACTGTGTATCTGAGCTTCGGCACGCCTGATGTCCGGCCGACGCCGGAGCAAATCCGATGGAATACCCACCGGCACTTCCGGCAGATTAGCCGGGATAGATGAAGGCAGCGACAGTTCTGCCAAAAGAGCCGCCGGCTCAAGACCAAGCAGGACACTCAGATTGTAAATCCTCTGCTGAGCGGATGTTTCCAGCGCCGGAATCTGAGAAGCGGTAGTTGCCACCTGCGCATCGGCGTTAGAGACGTCCAAAGCACCCACTAAACCGCCTTGAAACTTTTTACGCGTTAATTCGGCGGTCTTCTGCTGGGCCTCAAGGTTGTTCCGGCCGATCACGATTTCCTGCTGAAATCCGCGAAGTTCGATATAATTGAGTGCCACCTCCGATACGAGGGTTACCAAAACATCGCGATGGTCTTCCACGGCAAACTGGACATCTGCATCGGCTGCTTCGACGCTGCGCCGAACGCCGCCAAATACATCAAGTTCCCATGTGGCATCTAAACCGGTTTGAAACAAGTTTCGTGTCGGGGCGTCGGGATTACCCAAAATCGGAATTCGACCCCTCGTGTATGAGCCGCTTGCATCAGCCGTCGGCCATAAACCTCCCGCTGCAATACCTCTGGCTGCCCTGGCTTGTCGCATTCGCACCTGCGCCTGGAGTAAATCCAAATTCGTATTTATTGCTCTTTCCACCAAAGAGGTAAGATTAGGGTCGTTAAATCCAGTCCACCAGTGGGCAAGTTCTGAATAAGATGGCGTGCCTTTTATCTGGCCTGCACCTGTCCAGGACAATGGGACGTTTGCATCCTGCCTATGATAGTCAGGTCCGACGGTACATCCTGCTATTGCCAGTACGCAAAAAAATAACGTTACCGTCAAAATTAGTTTGTGTTTAATTGTGACTTTTTCGTAATTGTCCATCTTCCATTTCCAATGTTCTATCAAATAAATCCAATGCCCGATGGTCGTGTGTAACCACAATTACGCCGGCGTTTTGTTCGTGAGCAACTTTGCGGAACAGTTCCATTACTTGTCGACCGTGAACACTATCAAGGGCGGCTGTCGGCTCATCTGCGACAATTAAGCTTGGACGATTGGCCAAAGCTCGCGCCACTGCCACTCTTTGCTCTTCGCCGCCAGAGAGCATGCTTGGCAGGTTTTCTGCTCTTTCTGCGACGCCAAGATATTCAAGAAGTTCCATCGCGCGTCGCCGTGAGATTCTGGCCGGCTGGTCATCTATCTCCATCGCAAGACGAACGTTCTCGGCAGCGGTAAGAAAAGGAATAAGGTTGGCCTTTTGAAAGACAAACCCAAATTTCTGACGACGGAACCGACGAACATTTACTTTTACCTGATGGTTATCAAAAACAACCGTTTCATCAATAATAATCCGACCTGTGTTGGGTGGGCGAATAAGACCTAACAAAGCAAGAAGGGTTGATTTACCTGCTCCGCTTGGCCCCACCAGAGCGACGATTTCGCCCCTGGCCACACTGAGACTGACATCTCGGACGGCAACAACTTCTGTATGGCCGCTGCCGTATATCTTTGTCAGCCCTGCGGCTTGCAGAGCCGGGTTGTTATTGGACAGGCTCATGACAGTACCTCACTTGGGTCGGCACGCATTGCACGCCAAATCCCCAACAAACTGGCGAGAATCGAAATAACGAACACAATTATCGCCAAAGAGTATAAGTCGCCACGCACCAATACTACTCGCCGGGGGAAATATGGGAATATCCATTGCCCTAAAAGATACGCAATACAGAAACCGATACCTCCCAACAATATCGCCTGCTGCATAATAAGCCCGAGTATAAGCGAATTTTTTGCGCCTATGAGCTTCAGCATGGCAATATCATGCAGCTTATCGAGAGTAAGCGTATAAAGAATCAAGGCCATAATTATGGCCGAAACAATAATCAGCAGCCTGCGAAATAAACCCAATTGCCTGCGGGCACGGTCAGCAGGACCCTGCAGAAGCAATTGTTTTTGTCCATCCTTTGTATAGACCGATACATCCGGCCAAGCATCAATATGTTTAGCAACTGCCTCAATATTGTAGCCGGGTTTAACACTGACTAAAACAGCGCTAACCATAGAAGTGCCCAAAGCGGGTATTCCCGAGCTCGGACCACCAGCCCTTTCGCTCATTTGCGGCTGGATTTGGCCGAGTTCGATATTGAATAAACGATTTACGCGGGCCATTCTCTCAATGCGGATGGATTCCGGCGACAGGTCAAACTGAACTGCTTGTGCATCATCCAATGTCATAAACGCCATGGAGTCGCCTGCCTGAGAGATCATGCCTTTTGTCAGCCCTTTCACCGTGAAGATTTCTTTTCCCAGTGGGAGCTTATCCCCCACCTGCAATCTGGATGATTTATCGGCCACTAACTCATAATGAGCCTGTGTTAAGCCTCTCCCCGCTGCTTTCGGCAGCCAAAGGCCTTTGTCAAGTGGCCATGATAATCCCTGGATGGTCAGACGCAGGGACTTACCCTTATAATCGCGCTGCACCGTATGAGAAACGAATCCGTGTGTCGATTCAACGCCCGGAACGGTCAAAACACCGTCTTCCAAATCACGGGGTATGCGGGAGATTTCAGCAAAAGGACCGCGTGTGTTCTTTTGAACCACCCATAAATCAGCCCCGATGCGCTCAACTAACGTGACGGCGTCTTCAACTATGCCCCTGTAGATACCGCCCATTCCCATTACCACCATCAATAATAATCCTATGCCTGCCGAAGTTAAAACAAAACGTCCGAAGTTGTGCTTAATGTCTTTTGTTGCCAGATTCATTTTGTTATTGCCTTTACCGCTCGCCCGTCTCTGGGCAGTTTAGAACTCGGAATTAAAACAACTTGATTCGGCTGCAATCCTTTAGCCACTCCCACATTCTCCTTCCCTTGTATTCCCAGAACGATTTTACGCCAGTATGTTCTTCCGTTATCTATCACGAAAACGCCGGGTTGTTGCTGCCGCCATACAACGACGCGTTGAGGAATCACAAACACATTTTCCTTGCGGGCGGTTTCTATATGAACTTCGGCTCTCTGCCCTATAGCCCATAACTTTGGCAGTCGATCTATCCCAACATCAACAAGTAACTCTCTTGTTTCCCTGTCCGCCTGTGGCGCAATCCGAACGACTTTACCCGGCAGTTCTATTTTAGGATCGGAGCGAAACACTATTTTTGAAGCCTGCCCGACTTCCAACTGATTCAGCAGAGTCTCATCGACCCAGGCGGATATCCAAAGCTCGTCGAGCGAAATCATATCTAAAACCATGCTGCCGGGGACAACTATATCGCCCGGGTCACGGTTACGCTTGACAACTAATCCATCGAAAGGTGCACAGACCACGGTATACGATAATTGTGCCTGAGCAAATTGAAGAGAAGCTTCAGCTTTAATGACAAGTTTTTCGGCCTCGATTTTTGCAGTTTGTGCCCGATTTAATTCCGCCTGGGCAACTTCCATTTGTTGCTGGGATTTCTCAAGAGCATCTACACTTACAGCACCAGAAGGTGCTAATTGTGAGATTCTGGCATAGGATGCCTTTGCTTCTTTTTCCGTGGCTTCTGCACTTTTTATTCCTGAAACGGCCTTTTCCACACCGGCATGGGCAACCGACACTTCTGCTTTTGCCATTTCCACTTGCTGCCGCAGATCCTCGTCATCCAAAAGGACAAGTTTTTGTCCCTTGATTACCTTGTCCCCCTGGTCAACGAGGACTTGCGCAATACGCCCGGAAATTTTCGGACTGATTGTTGCACGCACGCGTGCTTCAAGCGTTCCAGTCCCCATAGCTTCTGCAGAAATCGGACCTGTCTTGACGGCACAGGATTGAACCGATACAGGAGCAAAATAGATGCGATAAACAATAATCAATGCTATTAATAAAACCAGTGCTATCTTCCAGCCTGTACTTAAAAGTCGTTTTCTATTCATTATTTTTTCCTGATTCTTTTGAATTGTTGGCTGTACTGTTTAAGAAATTTCTCCAATACCTGTTTTCGCATTTCAATACTCTCTGCCCAAAGATGAAGCAGGCCGATTCCTTTTTGCGTCAAGCCATAGTTTCTTTTCGCCGGCCCAGTTCCTTTAGTGTCCCACTTCGATACCACAAATCCCTCTTTCTCCAGATAGCGAAGCGTCCTGTACACCATCGCGGGGTCGGGCTTGGCTTTAGGAAACCCGAAATTGTCCAATTTCGCCATTAGCTCGTATCCGTAAGAATCACCTTGTGATAAAAAAAACAATAAACACGGCTCGACAAACCGTGTCATCTTTCCGCTTGGGCATTCGCATTTCTTTATTTTGTATTTTTTAGCAAGTCCACTGCCTTCAAACATATTTAGCTGCCCTTCAAATATAACATCTATATGTATTCTACATATACGTGATTTTACACACTATGTTCTTTACTTTCAAGTATAATTTTCCATATATCGCCCTTTTTTGGGAGGTCTTAGTTTATGCCTGAAAAATGTTGTTTGTGGTTTAATTATGGTCTTTGGTAACCGTTGAAAACATTCTCCTCTCCCTTCTGCGCAACAAAAAAGCCCTGTGGGTTACACAGG